>CAMEEX010000022.1 GCA_945915235.1 uncultured Clostridia bacterium
AAGACGCCGCCCTCTCACGGCGGAAACCGGGGTTCGATTCCCCGTCGAGCTGCTAATCAATATGACAGGTGAGACTGTTGCATTGATATGCTGACAGCACAGGCGGTCAGCGAAGAACAGAAGTAAATGGCTCGATGGTCAAGCGGTTAAGACGCCGCCCTCTCACGGCGGAAACCGGGGTTCGATTCCCCGTCGAGCTGCTAGCTATTAATTGAATAGCCCAACCCGGAAGATATCGAAGAACTTAATCTTCGATATTTTTTTTTGAAAAATTGTTGAATTTTTGTTTAGTGTGTGATAACATAATTTTAGACCGTAGGAAGGCAAGGGTAGTGCCCGAATCCAAATATTCCATTGGCGGGATTAAGAATGGTATATCCATTCTTTTTTTTTACTATGAAAAGGGTGTACAAATGTCTAACACTGAATTGCCAATAGATTTGGAAAATCAGGTGCTGCTGATGAAGAAATATGTGAACTTTCGGCAAAGAAAGAAGATGAGAGATTTCCTTGGATATGCAGGATATTTTAGGGCAAGCCGTTATGGAAAATATCTTTTATCGCAGGTTAACACGTTTGGAGGTAAAGCTGACTCGAAGGTGTTCTTTGCACTTTATGATTTTGACGTACAGTTGAGATTGCTGTTATTCAAGTATTGTAAAAAGGCGGAGGTTTATTTTAAGAGTGCTATTGCAAATGCTGTTTCGTTGAAAACCGGAGATGCGGGCTTTTATTTAGATAGACAATATTATACGCCTACCAAGAGTGAGAAGGATAAAAAGACCAGAAATAGAAATGTAGCATTCTTTAATACAGGTTTTTTTGTCAACTTAACAGATGATGAAGAAAAATTACGACGGGATGTTGTGAAACATCCGGAATTGAAAGAGTATCGCAGGGGCGGAACTCGCCAAAATAATGTATTACCTGTCTGGGCAGCCTTTTCTTATTTTGAAATGGGAACTATAGTAATGCTTTACTCGTATCTGCGCGGTGATTTGCGAAAGGAAGTATTAGATTATACATATCCGGGTAGAAATTATAAAAAAGAAGTAACAAAACAGATGGATACATGGCTGGATGCAGTCAGAAATCTTAGAAATTATTGTGCTCATCATTCAATGTTAGTTGGAATGACTTCGTCGGTGGTAATACCGGACAATAGGGATAGCGTGGATGTTATACCAGATAATACTAATCTTTATTCGAGATTGTATGCCTTGAAAAAAATATTACCGCAAAAAGACGGGGATATGTTGGCAACGGAATTGGACAGGCTTATCTCTGGAGCAAAGATTGAAGTGTATAAGATGAATATATTGCCATCAGATTGGAAAGATTTATATGATCGAATACTATCGCTGTAGGGATAACAAATTCATATATGAATATAATAAGAATGACCGTAGGAAGGCGTGGGTAATGCCTGAATCCAAATATTCCGTTGGCGGGTAGGCAGCTATGAAAAAATAGCTGCCTATTTCAATTTTACACATTTTGTTCCTCGGGCTTTTTGTATTTATTTGTTTTAATTGTTGAATTATACCTTGCGGTATGATATCATGTATTTTGTAAGAAATACAGTCTTTTAGTTGTTCTAAAAGCCGGTGCAGCTATTATCACTCCCACGGCACCGGTTATCAGTATACCCCACATATACGAAAATTTGTTCGATTTCATATTGACTTTTTATTGAGTATGTATTATATTGTATATATACGAACATTAGTTTGCATAGATCGTGAACAGAGAAGGAGAATTATATTATGGCTAAGGAAGATAAGATTAAGGCATTAGAGGCCGCGATATCTAATATAGAGCGTTCTTACGGTAAGGGAGCTATCATGAAGCTCGGAGATCCGTCAGCGTCACTGAATGTTGAGACGATACCTACAGGTTCTATCAGTCTTGATGTAGCACTTGGCATGGGTGGTGTGCCTAAGGGAAGAATTATTGAGATATATGGTCCTGAGTCGAGTGGTAAGACGACGGTTGCCCTTCATATGGTGGCAGAGGTTCAGAAGAGGGGCGGAATAGCCGGCTTCATCGATGCGGAACATGCGCTTGATCCGGCGTATGCCAAGAATATAGGTGTAGATATCGATAACTTATATATTTCACAGCCTGACAACGGGGAACAGGCATTGGAGATAACCGAGACGATGGTTCGCTCCGGTGCAGTTGATATCATTATCGTCGATTCTGTTGCAGCGCTTGTACCTAAGGCGGAGATTGACGGAGACATGGGGGACTCTCATGTTGGACTTCAGGCGAGACTTATGTCACAGGCACTTCGTAAGCTTACAGCCGTTATAAGCAAGACGAACTGCGTTGTCATATTCATTAACCAGCTCCGTGAGAAGGTTGGAGTCATGTTCGGAAACCCTGAGACTACTACGGGTGGTCGTGCACTCAAGTTCTATTCCTCAATCCGTCTTGACGTCAGGAAAATAGAGACACTCAAGGCAGGCGGCGAGGTTGTCGGCAACCGTACCCGTATTAAGGTTGTCAAGAATAAGATTGCTCCTCCTTTTAAGGAGGCTGAGTTCGACATCATGTTCGGTCAGGGTATTTCGAGAGAGGGAGATATTCTTGATCTTGCTGTCAACGTCAATATCGTTGACAAGAGCGGAGCGTGGTTTGCCTACAACGGCTCGAAGATAGGACAGGGACGTGAGAATGCCAAGCAGTATCTCAAGGACAATCCTGCTGTCATGGCAGAGATAGAGAAGAAGGTGCGTGAGCATTATGGACTCACGGGAGATGTTGTGGTGGCTGACAAGCAGGAGGCTGAGAACACTGAGGCTGTAGAGCAGGCTGAGAAGGCTGCCGATAAGCAGTAGAATGATTGTAACAGATATAGTCGATATGGATAAGAAGCGCAGGAAGGTGTACATAGACGGTGAATATGCCTTTGCGCTGTATAATCAGGAGCTTTACAGATATAATATAGAGGTCGGAGCTGAACTTGATGATAAGGTTTACCGTGAGCTTGACGAGGAGCTCATTCCTAAGCGTGTGAAGGCCAGAACTCTGTATATTCTTAAGTCCTCACAGAAGACGGAAAAGCAGCTTTATGACAAGCTTACAGATGGAGGATACTCGCATAAGTATGCGGCTATAGGCATTGAGTATGCCAAGAAGTTCGGATATGTCGACGACCTTCGCTATGCTGAATACTTTGTGGAGAATTCATGCAGAGGAAGAAGCAGAAGGGATATTGAGCAGAGGCTATTTCAGAGAGGAATAAGCAGGGATATTATTGCACAGGTTTTAGAGGAACTTCGCTCTGACCCGGAGGAGGACGTGGAAGCAGTGTGGGCTGCACTGCGAAAGAAGTCAGTCACACCGGAGAATATCGGCGAGCTTGATTATGAGAAGAAGGGTAAGCTTTTTGCTTATCTGATGAGGAAGGGATTTACCGCGGAGTGCATAGGCAGAGTGCTCAGGGGTGACATCTGATTTTGTGGTATTTGTTGTAATTTTGTATATTATTTATTCTTTACTTGACACAAATGCTAAAAAAGTATACAATTTATGTTGTTGTATTTTGTACAATGAAAACTAAATAAGGAGGTGCTCCTGTGTTACAGACGATTTTAGCTGTAGTAATTTCAATTATTATAGTTGCACCTATTACTTGGTTTGTCGCTAATGCATATAGACGTAATGTTATCGAGAAGAAGATTGGCAGTGCGGAAGACAAAGCAAGAGAAATAATAGATGAAGCCCTCAAGACAGCAGAGACCAAGAAGAAAGAAGCTCTTTTGGAAGTGAAGGAAGAGTCCATCAGGACTAAGAATGAACTTGATAAGGAGACTAAGGAGAGACGTGCAGAGGTTCAGAAGTACGAGCGTCGTGTCCTTGCAAAGGAAGAGACCTTAGATAAGAAGCTTGAAGCTGCTGAGCGCCGTGATGCGAATCTCGGACGCAAGGAAGAGGAACTTAATCGTAAGAGACAGGAAGTCGAAGAGCTCAGCTCTAAGAGAGTACAGGAACTGGAAAGAATTTCTGGTTTAACCTCCGAACAGGCAAAAGAATATCTTTTGAAGACTGTTGAAGACGAAGTGAAGCATGAAACCGCGGTTATGGTCAAGGAAATGGAGGCCAGAGCCAAGGAAGAAGCGAACAAGAAAGCGAAGGAATATGTTGTTACGGCAATACAGAAATGTGCTGCCGACCATGTATCTGAGGCGACAATTTCAGTTGTTCAGCTTCCTAACGACGAGATGAAGGGCAGAATTATCGGAAGAGAGGGAAGAAATATCAGAACTCTCGAGACGTTGACAGGAGTTGATTTGATTATCGATGATACTCCGGAAGCGGTTATTTTGTCCGGATTTGACCCGGTACGCCGTGAGGTCGCAAGAATAGCCCTTGAGAAGCTTATTGTTGATGGCCGTATCCATCCTGCAAGAATTGAGGAGATGGTTGAGAAGGCTCAGAAGGAAGTTGAGACCATGATGAGAGAAGAGGGTGAAGCTGCTACACTTGAAGTTGGTGTACATGGTATTCATCCTGAGCTTGTAAGACTTCTCGGTAAGATGAAGTTCAGAACAAGTTATGGTCAGAATGCTCTTAAGCATTCAATTGAGGTTGCTCATCTTTCCGGTTTGCTTGCCGGTGAGATTGGCGTTGATATCAGAACAGCCAAGCGCGCAGGCTTACTGCATGACATTGGCAAGGCGCTTGACCACGAGATGGAAGGCTCACATATTCAGATTGGTGTGGATCTTTGTAAGAAGTACAAGGAGTCCGACATTGTTATTAATGCAGTGGAGGCACACCACGGAGATGTTGAACCACAGTCGCTCATAGCTTGCATTGTTCAGGCTGCAGATGCAATTTCGGCTGCAAGACCAGGTGCGAGAAGAGAGACACTTGAGACATATACCAACAGACTTAAACAGTTAGAAGATATTACCAACTCCTTTGAGGGTGTTGAGAAGTCTTTTGCTATTCAGGCAGGTAGAGAAGTCAGAATTATGGTAGTTCCTGAGGCAGTTGATGATGCTGAGATGGTACTTCTTGCAAGGGATATTTCTAAGAAGATTGAAGCTGAATTAGAATATCCTGGACAGATTAAGGTTAGCTTAATCCGCGAGTCGCGTGTAATTGATTATGCTAAGTAATACTTACATAGTCATACCATAAAGAGTATTGATTCACAGAAGTAAAAAGGCTTGATTTCCATAGAGAAATTCTATGGGGGTCAAGCCTTTTTGCTTTGTTGTAAGGCGGATGCACCAAAATTTCATAAAATGTTGTCATAAAATAAAAAATAATTGAAACAAATACGGAGCGAATATACACTTATTATATGACTTTAAAGTTTTGTCAGGCAGGCTTGTCAGGGGGACATTATTACATGAAGGATGAATTTATTGAATTGTATACCGGTATATACAAGGATTTATACAGATACGCTCTGTACATTCTTGGCAACAGGGAGGATGCGGAGGATGCGGTGAGTGAGACGGTGGTTGACGCGTATGCAGGATTTGAAAGGCTTAGGGATAAGGGCGCGTTTCGAAGTTGGATTTTTAAAATTCTGTCCGTCAAGTGCAAGAGAAAGCTAAAGGGGTATATAAACAGAGACTCGGAGCTTGATGAGCAGGTGGATACGCTGGTTTTTAAGGAGGCGGAGGACGTTGCCGGGAAGGTCGATGTGCAGAATGCATTTGCAAGACTGGACGATAGGGAACGCCAGATTCTTGCACTCTCGGTCATCGCAGGCTATGAGGGCGACGAGGTGTCGAAACTTATGCACATGAACCACAATACAGTGCGTACGGTCAAGAGCAGGGCTCTTGAAAAGATGAGGAAAATGCTGTTGTGAGAAAATCACACAAGAAAAACGTAAAAAGCACGTTTTTCATTACTATTTGTGCCGCCGCTCGGCGGCGGAATGGAGATTATATGGACGACAAATTTTTGAGGGATAAGGTAAATGATGACAATATAGAAGTTCCGGAGTCGCTGTTGCCGGAGAATATTGCGAAGCTTATTGATACATATGACACAAGTGTTGAAAATAAGGGAGATGATGCAGACTGTAAAATGAATGCACAAGGTGATGATGGTGAGAATGTCGAGAAAAATCCCGGAAAACATACTAACATAAAGTGCTTCCGTGGTGTGGCAAGTCACATGAAGAGCTTTGCGCTTGCGGCAGCGGCGGTAATAGTGGTTGTGGCAGGGGCGTCAATGGCGACACGCATAAACTCAAACAAGAGCTCAGGGGAGGTGCACACAGACGAATGTTCATTTTGTACAACAATACAGGAGACAACAGCTATTATGGAAACACAGGCGGCTGAGGATATTAGTATGAAAAAAAGCAAGTATGACGAATTGTATGAGAAGTTGGTACAGGGATATGGCGGTTTTGATGATGAGAACTACATTTTGAATGATGCGGATGGATATACTTTTGAGGATGAACAGACCGGAGCGGGATTTCGGGAGCCTGAAAATGCTGTTGCCGCTGTGGAGGATACGACAGCGGACGGTAATGATTACTCGAGAAACAATGATCAGGAGGAGGGGGTCTCCGAAGGCAATATTTTTATAACGGACGGCAGTTATCTCTATGCGATGACAAGGCCTGATGATGTGTATGCGGGAACACGTTCCGTTGCGATTTATGCGGCGGATAAGGAGAGGCTGACAAAGTGCAGTGAAATCGCTGCGGGAAAGGTGAACGATACCGATTATGTCAGCTATGAAGCCATGTATGTGTGCGGGAATATGCTGGTGCTGACGGGTTATGCGTATAATGAGAATTTTGTAAACGGGGGAAGTGAGTTCTCGTTTGGAATATTTTATGATATATCCGACAGAACAGCGCCGAGATATGTGAACACAGTGACCCAGAGCGGATACTATGTGTCATCGAGAGTGAAGGACGGTATTTTGTATCTTGTATCGTCCTATCGGCCATCATCTAACTGCCAGCCGGATGAGCTTGAAAAATACATTCCGATGTACAATGGAGAGATTGCCGGGGCGGACAATATATATTGCCCCGAGTATGTGAACGACAGGTGTTACACTGTTATTGGCTCGGTGGATTTAAGCAGTCCTGAGGCGTATAAGGATACAGAGGCGGTGGTGTTAAATTCCGATAATATGTATGTTAGCCGGAATGCGATATATTTTCTGTCGTATAGGTTGGAATATGCTTGGTGGAATATTCAGCCGGAGGAGCAGTATTCACAGGAAAGCAAAAATAAGAGCACGCTGATGAAATTTATAATAGACGATGGAAAAATTGAATTTGCTGGTGAGACTGAGGTCTGTGGCAGTGCTGACAGCCAGTTCTCATTCAGCGAGTACAACGGATATATACGGCTTGTCACAACGACGTATGATTATGCAGATGGAACACAAAGCTGTGGGCTGTATATATTTGATGAAAATTTGTCGCTGGTGGGAAGTATAGATGGTCTGGCAGAGGGAGAAAGCGTCAAGTCGGTGCGTTTTCTCGGCGATATGGCATATTTTGTGACCTTTAGAAATACGGATCCGTTGTTCGCGGTGGACATCTCGCAGCCGGATAACCCTGTGATGGTCGGAGAAATTAAGCTTCCCGGTTTTTCGGAGTATCTTCACCCGTACGGGGAGGGAAAACTTTTGGGGCTTGGATATGAAGCTGATGAGACGAATGGCAGATTGCAGAATGTGAAGCTGAGCATGTTTGATATCAGCAATCCGGTGGAAATTAAGGAGCTTGACAGGCTGCAGCTTGACTCGTACTATTCGGGTGCGATGTATGAGCACAGGGCTATGCTTGTAAATGATGACAGAAATCTCATAGGTTTTGTTACGGAGGAAAATATAATTGATGTCGATGAGGCGGGGGCGAATATAATAGGTAAGCTGGCGCAGGTTTACAGATTGTATTCCTATGATGAGAATGATGGATTTGTGCAGCATATAGAATGTGTGCTTGATTTGTACTCATACGATTATCCGCGCGCTGATTATATTGGAGATTATCTGTATATATTTGACGGGGCAGAGAACATATACACATACAGGCTCACAGACTATAAATTCCTCGGAAAAACAGTGCTTTGACAGTGTCCTGATGTGCAACCACAATGCATGGGCGGGTTTATTCATGGTGGGACTAATTTGTTTCAATAATCTGTAATATATTTAACATAATCGTAACAAAAAATAATATTTTTGTAACAATTTGTAAAGATTTTGTAACCATTAACTGCCATTATTGTGTTACCATTGATAATAACAGAGCGAAAGTAAAAAATGTGGTGGGGAGATGATATTTTACACTAAGTATTTATTTTTACGACTTATATATCAAGAGTGATTTTGCGGAAAGGAGTGGAAATGTGAGAATATATAATAAAAAAAGAGGCAAGATGATTTTGGCTGTGTGCATGATGGCAGCCGTGCTTTCCGGGTGTGCCGGGAAAAATGCTGACAAAGACATGTCAAATGATGCACAAAGTACTACACAGACAAGCAGCAATGAGGAGCCGGAAACAGAGCCTTTTTCGTGGGCGATTGCCGATGGAAGCTATGACGCAGAGAGCATGAATAAGATGCGTTAGAGCTATGAGGTCGTTGCCGCAAAGCTTATGGAGCTTGAGGGTGGAGGAGCTTTTGAGAATATAAGAAAAGTGCAGGCTGAACGCAATGAAGAGGGAAAAATAGTGACGTACTCGGCTGATGATATAGAGGTAATCAATGACAATTCAACCGGGAAATTGCCGGAGTGCACACTCAAATGGGGAGACAACAGCTATACATTGGAAGAAGTCGAGGATTGGAACGGGGTTCTGTCAGACGCTTTCAATAGACAGTGGTTTGTTGTGGGCGATCTGGACGGTGATGTACAAGATGAACTGATTATAATCTCCGAGGGAGGAGCAAGGGGAACGTTACGATTTTTCTTTATAGATATCGTGGACGGTGAGGCGAAGTGTGATCTCTATAAATATCCGGATTTGCTGGAGTACAATATATATGATGATTTTTTGATAACATACCGAATGGAGGACATGACTGAAACAGGCGTTAAGGATGGAAGAGACTGTGTGAAAAATGAGTATTATGACTACATGGACTATTTCATCGGTGACATGGGCTGGTGGAACGAAGATGGTCAGTTGTTGGAAAATCCGCGTATTGATCTTTTTGCTGGCTGTACTTATGTGTATGATTTTTACAATGATACAAGGGACGGCGAGGGAGGATGCATAATAAGGATAGAAACGGACATAAATCTTGAGAGTATGTCAGGTGCATATTTTGATATTTATTCATACTATAAATTCAGCGATGGGAAGCTTGAACTTATAGGAAGAAGATAAATGAGGTTGAGGGAAGTATTTTTTTATAGCGAAAAATGTAAAAAGCGCGTTGTCGGATATTATTTGTGTCTGGCAGCGCGTTTTTTATATTAGCTATTGACAAAACTGTATATAAGCTGTATATATTGTATATGCACAGATATATACAGCTTATATACAGAACAGCTTGATGGTATTGAATTTATGCAAAGCAGAGCGAAAAGGAGGTTTGAAAGGAAAATGCAGGGATTACATATAAAAGACATGAAAAAGGTTTTTGACAGTTTTACGCTTGGACCAGTCAACATTGATGTAGATGCGGGCTATGTGATTGCGGTCATAGGAAAGAACGGCTGCGGAAAAAGCACATTTTTTAATTGCCTGCTCGGGACGGAAAAGTTTTTTGGGGAATGTAGATGGAAAACGGAAGGTGAAGCGGTGGGAACGAATGAAATGTCAAGGCGATTTGCATATATTCTTGAGAGATGTCCTTTTCCAAAAGAATACACGCCGAGGGAGCTGGAAAAATGCTTTGGGGATTTTTATGAAGCGTTTGACAGTGGAAAATATTATTGTGTTTTGAAAAGGTATAATATTCCGTTCAACAAGCCGCTTAACAGGTTATCGAGGGGAAATATCATGGTGGTGCAGATGGCGTTTGCTTTTTCCTACAAGTCGGAAGTGCTTTTTCTCGACGAGCCTTCGGCACATCTTGACAGCTACGCGAGGGAGGAGTTGTATGGTCTGATAAGTGATTATGAGGACGAGGGGCACATTGTTTTCTGGGCGAGCCACATGATGGAGGAGCTTGACAAGAGGGCTGACTATGTGCTGGCGATAAAAAACGGACAGCAGGCATATTTCGGGACGAAGGAGGAGCTCACCGAGAGGTATCGTGTTGTCAAGGGTAGCAGGAGGCAGCTCGACTACATGGATAAGGTGATAGTCGGACGAAGGGACGAGGAGAGCTTCAGCACGGGGCTTATCGATGCCTCGGGCGATTATTTAAAGCTTACACCGGTCGATGAGCCGGCAGGACTTGGAGATATTGTGGAGTATCTTTTATAGGAGTGGAGGATTGGTATGGATAAGAAAATATTGAAGTTTGCGATAAATACTCTTTGGTGCGATATCAGGCATAGCTGTAAGGGATACAGGGCGATTTTGATGCTGTTGCTTGTGGCGTTTTCGATTATAGCGCCTGACGGAACGCTTGTGCTGTGCCTTGCATGGTTGATTGAGATGGCGATGATGATGTTGTTGCCGACATGTGAGAGAATATTGTTTATAATGCCGATAGGTGCGGCGGAAAGAAAAAGACTTATGATATACAGGCAGTTTGCCATGGAAGCCGTATTTGTAGTGCTAATTCTGACCCTTGGATTGTTGAGGGTTCTGATTTTCGGAAATGAGTATCCTTTGGCAAAATGTGTAATCAACAATGCGTTTACGGTAGCGCTCATGCTGTTTGAGGTTGGAAGTGCAGTCTTTTTCTGCGGCTGGTACAAAAAGGCTTCAATGCAGGAAAAAGGATTTGGGATTTTTTTTGGCATACTTGCATGGGTGGTGTTTTTCACGGCGATTGCATTGTCCGACAATGAGGTGGAAGGGCATGAGGCGCTGATGCTCGGACTCGGAGCTGCAGGATTTTTAGTTCAGGCATTTGTGAAGATGTATTATATGGTTCACGCGTCCTTCGATGAATACAAATTTGTCGATGTGACGGCGGGGCTGAACGGGACAAAAAATAAGAAAACCAATGTGGCAGATGACGTTTTTTGACAGAAAGGTTGTGGATAGATGCAGATAATTATTTCGGATAAGAGCAATGTGCCTATATATGAGCAGATTACAAAGCAGATAAAGGAAGGGATACTAAGCCACGCGCTTGCCCCCGACGAGATGCTGCCGTCGATAAGACAGCTTGCTAAGGAGCTGCAGATAAGCGTGATAACAACCAAGAGGGCTTACGAGGAGCTGGAGAATGAGGGGCTGATTTATTCGGTGCCGCAGAAGGGCTTCTTCGTGTCACCGAGCAAGGTGGAGATACTCAAAGAAAAACGGCTGAAGCTGATAGAGGATACGGCGGCGCAGCTCATAAAGGAAGGGAAGGCTGCGGGGCTGTCGCTCGATGAAGTGCAGACGATGATAGAGCTGCTTTGGACATAGTGAGAAAAATACATCTAAATCGGCGGGAGGGAGAATGTTATGGAAGAGAATGCGTTGAGGGTCAGAGGGGTGTGCAGGAAGCAGGGAAAGTTTGAGCTGCGGAATATAAGTTTTACGTTGCCAAGGGGCTACATAATGGGGCTTGTGGGGAGAATGGGCTCGGGAAAGACAACGCTTTTAAAGAGCATATTAAACCCGGCTCTGATAAAGAGCGGGAGCGTGGAGTATGAGGGGCAGGCGGGTTTTATCATGGAGGATGCACCGTTCTTTATAGAGGCTACATTGAAGGAAAATATGGAACTGTTTAAAAATCTTTACATAGATTATGACGAGAAGGAATTTTACGACAGGCTGAAGAGTGTGGGGCTTGAGGAGCACAAGGTCTACGGCCTCTTGTCAAAGGGCGAGAAGGTTCGTTTCCAGTTTGCGTTTGCGATGGGACACCACCCGAAACTGCTGCTTTTAGATGAGCCGACGAGCGGGCTTGATGTGGAATTTCGCAGGGAATTTCTGTATATGCTTCAGGAGGCTGTCGAGAAGCAGATGGTGAGCGTGATTTTTTCAACGCATCTTACCGATGAGCTTGAGCGAATTGCGGATTTTATAGGGGTGATGGACAACGGAATGCTGACAGTAGAGGAATGTGGGAGCGTGGAGATAAAAGAGCTTGGCGATGGTGAAAGGACGGAACCGCTAAAGAGGGATACACCCGATTTTAAGGGTGTGAGCCGCTTTTGCAGGGGAGTGTATTTGAAGAGTCTATTGAGGTTTTCAGCATATATTATCTGCTTTTTGCAGTTTATGTTTGGCTGGATAATTTTTCTGGCAACCGATGAATTGGATTTTGTGACAGGTTTAGTGACAGGGCTGGTGTTCACGGGAATTATGTTTCAGTATATTGGTCAGATGACGAAGGAGGGAGCGGGAAAAAAAGTGGTGCCTATGCGCGTGGGACGATTCTTCGGATTGAAGCCGTTGCTGTTGTGGAGAGCGCGCATGCAGTGTATGCTTAAAAGCTCGTGGTGTTTTGCTGCGGTTGCTCTGGTGCAGTGTGCCGCGGTTGCTGCCATAACGGGAAATGGAGGAACTATGTTTGCGATACTTGGAATTTTTGTGGATTATGTGATTGTGGCTGCGCTGACAGCGGTTGCGGCGCTTATTCTGTGCTGATGACTTGATATAAAAATAATTTTGATTTATAATATATAGATATATTTAGATTTGGGGTTATATATATGGGCAGCAGCATGATTTCGGACAGTGGACAGACAGTTAAAGAGAAGATTAATGCCATGATGGGCTCCTTCAGCAAGGGGCAGAGACGGTTGGCGGAATATATACTTGAGAATTATGACACGGCGGCTTTCCTGACGGCGGCGAAGCTCGGTAAGAAGGCGGGAGTGAGCGAGTCGACAGCGGTGAGGTTTGCCATGCTGTTAGGCTACGAGGGATACCCCGAGTTTCAGGAAGCCATGGCTGCGTTTGTGCAGAGGAGGCTCGGTTCAGTTGAGAGGATAGAGGCGGCAGCAGGTGATATAGAGCAGTCGAAGGTGTTAGCTTATGTGCTTGGCGCCGATATCGAGAAAATCAGGCTCACGATGGAGACGATAGAGCCGGACGCCTTTGAGCTTGCGGTGGACATGTTAAATGCGGCTGAGCATGTATATATCGTCGGGGTTCGAAGCTGTGCGCCGCTCGCGGAATTTCTGGGATTTTATCTGAGAATGGTGCACGACAACGTCCGCATGGTAACGACCAACAGCGCCTCGGAGATGTTCGAGCAGATGCTGTCGGTAAGTGAGCGCGACGTGGTTGTCGGCATAAGCTTCCCGAGATATTCCATGAGAACGCTCAAATGCATGGAATATGCGAACAATAAGAGCGCTGAGGTGATTGCGATTACCGACAGCAGAAATTCACCGATGAGTTTATATTCATCGTGCAATCTGCTGGCAAGAAGTGACATGACCTCCATCGTTGACTCGCTCGTGGCGCCCATGAGCGTCATCAATGCCCTGATTGTGGCACTCTGCATGAAAAACAAGGAGCGTGTTGCAGGACAGCTCGAGGAGCTCAACAGGGTGTGGAACGATTATCAGGTGTATAATAATGATGAGATTAATCAGCTTGATGAGGATCTTTTCGCATCGCTGAGAAGGATTGAGACATAAAAGTTTGAAGGTAAATATTTCAGAATGTTTACTGCAAGCCTTTATATGTAAGCATATATATGCATGCATATATAAATGCATGGATAGAAATACGACAAAAGGAAAATAAAAGATGGGTAATATTATAGTTATCGGGGCCGGCGCGGCAGGAATGATGGCGGCGATAGCGGCGGCGCAGAACGGACATCAGGTGACGGTTCTTGAGAAGAACGAGAAGGCGGGAAAGAAGATATATATAACGGGAAAGGGGCGCTGCAACATCACAAACGCATGTGATGTTGAGGAGCTTTTTAACAATGTGGTGACGAATAAGAAGTTTCTGTACAGTGCGTTCTACGGCTTCACGAATGACGATGTGGTGGCGATGCTCAACGACGCCGGGATTGAGACAAAGGTTGAGAGAGGAAACAGGGTGTTCCCGGTAAGCGACAGGGCAGGAGATGTCATATCAGCGCTCGTGAGAATAATGAAGCGCCTCGGCGTTAAGATTGAATATGATACAACTGTAACAGAACTTATTGTAAGCCATGGTGGTGATACGGATTTTGGAAACGGAAGCGGGGCGGGCAACCAATCCGATGACAACAAAAAGACTGGCAGGGACATTGTGACAGGTGTAAAATGTGCATCGGGAAAGACCTACCCGGCGGATGCGGTCATCGTGGCGACGGGCGGAATATCCTACCCGACGACGGGCTCGACGGGCGACGGATATGAGTTCGCACAAAAGACGGGTCATAACGTGACGGATTTAAGCCCTGCGCTTGTCCCGTTCAATGTAGCTGAGGAGGACGTTAAGGAGCTTCAGGGGCTTGCACTTAAAAACTCCGGAGTGATGATATACGACGGAAAGAAGAAGTTGTATGAGGATTTTGGCGAGCTGCTTTTTACGCATTTTGGCGTGAGCGGTCCGACGGTACTTAGCGCAAGCAGCTATGTGGCAAAGAAGATTAAGGACCACCCGCTAAAGCTCGTCATAGACCTGAAGCCGGGGCTTGATACGGAGCAGCTCGATGCGCGCGTTCTTAGAGATTTCGAGGAGTTTATGAACAAGAATTTCAACAATGCGCTTGACAAGCTCCTGCCTAAGTCACTTATTCCCGTTGTAATAAAAAGAAGCGGGATAGATGAGTACAAGAAGGTTCACGAGATAAGCCGTGAGGAGAGAATGAGGCTTGTGAACACTATAAAGAATTTGGAGTTTACATTGACGGGGCTCAGGGGATATAATGAAGCAATCATAACTCAGGGCGGTGTGAGCGTTAAGGACATTGACCCTTCCACGATGGAGTCTAAGAAGGTCAGGGGGCTCTATTTTGCGGGCGAGGTGTTGGATCTCGATGCTGTGACGGGCGGCTTTAACCTGCAGATAGCATGGTCGACGGGGCATCTTGCGGGCGCAAGCGTGTAGAGGATATCATTTCATACAGGAAAAAGGAGAAGAGAAGATGGCATACAGTATTGCAATAGACGGACCGGCAGGTGCGGGGAAGAGCACAATAGCAAAGAGAGTGGCAAAGGAGCTCGGCTTTGTCTATGTTGACACGGGGGCGATGTACCGTGCAATGGCTATATATTTTGTTGACAACGGAATTGACGGCGGTGACGAGGCTGCCGTATCTAAGGCATGTGCCGATGTTGATGTGAGGATTACATACGAGGACGGAGCACAGCAGGTCATCTTAAATCGCGAGAATGTGACCGGACGTTTAAGACATGAGGAGGTTGGCAGAATGGCAAGCAAAGTTGCCGTGTACGCTGCTGTAAGAAGCAAGCTTGTTGAACTCCAAAGACAGCTCGCAGCCGGAACAGATGTCATAATGGACGGAAGGGATATCGGAACTTGTGTGCTTCCGAATGCAACCGTGAAGGTGTATCTCACGGCGAGTGTCGAGGCGAGGGCGAAGAGAAGATACGACGAGCTTGTAGAGAAGGGTGAAAAGCAGGATATCGACGTGATAAAGGCGGACATAGAAAAGCGCGATTACAACGATATGCACAGGGATATTTCACCGCTCAGGCAGGCAGAGGACGCGGTGCTTGTCGACTCTTCGGACATGGACATCGACGAGGTCACGGCAGCGATAATGAATATTTTTAAGGGTGCCGTAAAATAGCCCACAGACTTAGATGGCTGTGAACATAAAAAGCAATGAGGAGTAATTAATTATATGGAAGTTATTGTTGCAAAGACAGCAGGGTTCTGCTTCGGCGTAAAGCGCGCGGTCGAGAAGGTCTATGCAAATGTTGACAAGGAACATGTGTACACTTACGGACCGATAATTCACAATGAGCAGGTCGTGGATGATTTAGAGAGGCATGGCGTGAAGGTTGTCGAGGAGAATACGGATTTGGCACAGCTTCCTAAGGGAACCATAGTTGTGCGCGCACATGGTGCAAGCCGCGTGGAATTTGACAGATTAAGAGAGTGCGGCATGGATATAGAGGATGCCACCTGTCCGTTTGTCTCGAAGATATACAAGATAGTCGGTGAGGAGTCGGCAGCAGGGCGCACGGTCATCATCGTTGGAAACGCGGAACACCCTGAGGTAAAGGGAATACGCGGCTGGTCGGGGGCGGACACCTATGTTGTCGGAAGTGCCGATGAAGCCGAAAATTTGAATATTTTGGCAAAAAACTTAAGCATTGTATCACAAACAACATTTAATTTAAAGAAATTTCAAGAAATAGTTGAAATTTTCGAGAAAAAGGGTTATGATATAAAATGTTTAAATACGATTTGCAACGCCACTGAAGTTCGGCAGACCGAGGCAAGACAGATAGCTTCACAGGTAGATGCCATGATTGTCATTGGTGGGAAGAACAGTTCCAATACCCAGAAATTGTTTGAGATTTGCAAGGAGGAATGTAGTAATACCTATTATATTCAGACTGCCGAGGACATGGATTTTACAGCAATAAGGGGAATGCAAAGAATAGGGATTACTGCCGGGGCATCAACCCCAAAGAATATTATTGAGGAGGTTCAAACGAGATGTCAGATTTAAGTTTTGAACAGATGTTAGAAGAATCTTTAAAAACAATCAGAACAGGAGAGGTCGTAGAAGGAACAGTCATCGGCGTTAAGGAAGATGAGATTATACTTAACATTGGCTATAAGGCTGATGGTATAATTACCAGAAATGAGTACACTAACACATCTAACGTTGATTTAACCACTCTCGTACACGAGGGCGATAAGATGCAGGCTAAGGTTCTTAAGGTTAATGACGGCGATGGATATGTTATGCTTACATATAAGAGACTTGCTGCTGAGAATGGAAAGAAGAGACTTGAGGAGGCTTTCGAGAACAAGGAAGTCCTCACTGCCAAGGTTTCACAGGTTACTAACGGAGGTCTTACCGTTATCGTTGAGGAGACAAGAGTATTTATTCCATCAAGCCTTGTATCCGACACATACGAGAAGGATCTTTCCAAGTATGCAGGTCAGGAGATTTCTTTTGTTATCACTGAGTTCAACACAGCTAAGAGAAGAATCATTGGTGACCGCAAGCAGCTTTTAGTTGCTGAGAAGCAGAAGCGTCAGGAGGAGGTTCTCTCTAAGATTTCTGTTGGTCAGACAGTAGAAGGAACAGTTAAGAATGTCACGGATTTCGGTGTATTCATCGATATCGGCGGTGTAGACGGACTTCTCCACATCTCTGAGATGTCATGGGGAAGAATTGAGAACCCTAAGAAGGTATTCAAGCCGGGCGATCATGTCAAGGCATTTATCAAGGATATCCAGGGCGACAAGATTGCTCTTTCACTCAAGTTTGAGGAGACCAACCCATGGCCTACAGCAGAGCAGAAGTATGCAGTCGGCAATGTAGTTAAGGGAAAGGTTGCCAGAATGACAGATTTTGGTGCTTTCGTTGAGCTTGAGCCGGGTATTGATGCACTTCTTCATGTTTCTCAGATTTCTACAGAGCATGTTGACAAGCCATCAGATGTTCTTAAGGTTGGTCAGGAGATCGAGGCTAAGGTTGTAGATTTCAATCTCGAGGCTAAGAAGATCAGCTTAAGCATTAAGGCTTTACTTGCTCCTGCTAAGAATGAGGACAATGCTGACGACGAGCAGTAATATTTGACTTGGAACGCCACATTTCTTGTGAGAATATTTGCATGAAGTGTGGCGTTTGTTGTGTAATATTATACCGATAAAGGAGTGTTTGGAATGGCAAATGATTACGAGGGCTTTAAGAAAAATGTGTATGCCCTTACAAGTATTGATTTGAATTCATATAAGGAACGTCAGATGAAGAGACGTATCGACACACTGATTGCCAAGAATAAATATCCCGGTTATGACGAATACATAGCTGCAATTAAGAAGGATAAGGCTCTTTTTGAGGAGTTTGTCAATTATCTCACTATCAATGTGTCCGAGTTTTACAGAAATCCGGAGCAATGGAAGATTCTTGAGTCGGACGTATTTCCAGAGCTGGTTAAGAAGTATGGAAGCGGTGTGAGAATATGGAGTGCGGCCTGTTCAACGGGCGATGAACCATATTCACTTGCGATGCTGCTTTCGAAGTTCATGCCGCTTAACAAGATTAAGATAATCGCAACGGATATCGATGAGCAGGTGCTTGACAAGGCTCGTATGGGACTTTACCGTGGGCAGAGCCTCAATGCTCTCCCGGATGAGTTCAAGACAAAGTATTTCACAAAGGTGGGAGATAATTCCTTCCAGATTAAGGACGAGGTCAAGAAGTGTGTTGAGTTCAAGAAACACAATCTTTTGAAGGATCCATATCCTACAAGACTTAACCTCATTGTGTGCCGTAATGTGGTAATCTATTTTACGGAGGAAGCGAAGGACGGAATATACAGAAAGTTCTATGACTCGCTTGTTCCGGGCGGAACGCTGTTTGTCGGAAGCACGGAGCAGATTGTAAATTACAGAGATCTTGGGTTTACATCATCGAGGTCATTCTTCTATAAGAAAAACGAGTAATATTCTAAGAAAGTAGATCCCTGAAGTTTCACAAAACTTCAGGGATTTTTGCGTATATGTAATATTTACTTGTTGTTCTGTTCGGTGAGATAGGACATTATATGCAGGATATATTTCTTAATTTTGTCAGGGTTGCACTTAAAGTCGTCCGTGAACTCAAAATAGGTTGTCTTGTCATAATAGTCTATCTTAAAGTATGGCGTGATTATCTCATCATATTGTGGGAGAAAGCATCCGGTCTTGCGGCTGTAGCAGTTGGCAGCCTTGGCTCTGGTGCGGAAATTCTTGTCGACATAGAAGGCGACGCTTTTGTGTATTGCTGTGTCTTCCTGCGGAAGATAGTAATAGTCCTTGTAATTAGGATAAAAATACTTGAGCTCGTCGGTGTGTGCTTTGACTGTGAGCGTCGCGGTGTCAGCGTACATCAAAAAATACGCTGACTCATTCCCGAATGAGATGCGTTTCGGCACAGGTTTTTCAAGCCTTATCGAGAAGGTAATCTCCGTTCCCGGTGCGCGGTCGGGCTGGTTGTAGGATACTTTTTCTATATGCTCGACGGAGAAGCCGCCATTGTAGGCGATGCGGTAGGACAGCATGGACAGAAGCGCTGTCATGCCTACCAAGTCTTCACGATTGTGCAGGGTGAGCAGATTGAGACTGTCATTTGAGTGGCTGTCAAGGTATCGGAGATAAATCTCGATAAGCTCGCCGCCGCTGTATCTGTCCTCGCGGTTGAGACCGAGAAATGCCTCAACGGATTTCTGCTTGAGGTTAGGCGTGTGCAGTATGCCACGGTATGGCTGGAGCTGTTTGTATATGTCGAGTACAGCCATCTGCTCTATGGGGTAGGGCAGCTTGTACATGTGGCATTTTTTTTGCAGATACGGAACGTCAAAGCCGAGTCCGTTATAGCAGATAAGCAGCTTGTAGTTGTCTATAAATTCCATAAATGCGACCAGAACATCCTTCTGCGCGTCACGGCTGTCCGAAAACCACTGTGTACAGATGAGTCTGTTCTGCTGATAGTATACGCAGCCTATCATGTAAAGTATGGTGGTCTCGGGAGAAAAGCCTGTGGTCTCTATGTCAAAAAAGACAACGTCCTCCTTTTTGAAGCCCGTATAGTCAATGTATTCAATGTTATCGTCCAGCTCCTTTGTTATGCAAAGCATGGCAGCCTCCTGAAAATCATATTAATTGTCTGCGTTTATTATAGCATATAATGTACAAAGTAAAAAAGCACAAAAATATAAAATTATTTTGTGTATTATTTCCAAAGTTAATTAAATAAAGTATTTTGTTAAATTTTAGACTATATTTTTCACATAGAATTGTTATATAATAGGTCTAATAGTTCGATTTATTGAGCTAATGCATTAAAAGGTGCAGACAAAAAGGAGGAAGAATATGTATGTCGGTGTTGACGTTTAAAGGCGGAGTTCATCCTTTTGACGGAAAGGCAATGTCTAAGGATACACCAATTGAGGAACTAAAGCCCGGAAAAGAGCTGGTATTTATGCTGTCGCAACATATAGGTGCGCCGGCTGTGCCGCTTGTCGCTAAGGGTGACAGGGTGCTTATGGGGCAGAAGATTGCAGAGGGGCAGGCTTTCATATCTGCCAATATACACTCGTCTGTCTCAGGCACGGTAAAGAGCATTGAACCGAGGCTGACGGCAACGGGAATGAAGGTCAATGCGGTTATAGTGGAGAACGACGGCTTATACGAGGCTGTCGAGGTCGAGCCTCAGACTAAGAAAATAGAGGAGCTTGAGGCGGCAGAGATAAGAGCGCTCGTAAAGGAGGCCGGAGTTGTAGGAATGGGCGGAGCAGGATTTCCTACCCATGTGAAGCTCACTCCAAAAAATGAGGGCGATATTGATACGATCATCGTTAATGCGGCAGAGTGTGAGCCCTATCTCACCTCGGATTACCGCAGAATATTGGAGGAGACGGATAAGCTCATAGATGGACTCAAGGTTGTGCTCAGAATTTTCCCAAAGGCTACGGGGCATATTGCGGTGGAGGACAACAAGCCCGATGCGATCAGGCTTCTGCAGGAAAAGACGAAGGGCGAGGAGAGGATTGTGGTCGATACCCTTAAAACCAAGTACCCTCAGGGCGGTGAGCGCTGCCTCATCTATGCGGTGACAAAGAGAAAGATTAACTCATCGATGCTCCCGGCTGATGCGGGGTGTATTGTACATAATGTAGATACAATAGTGTCAATTTATAATGCGGTCATGGAGAAAAAGCCGCTCACAAAGCGTATCGTGACAGTTACGGGCGACGCGGTCAAAAATCCGAGAAACTTCCTAGTGTATGTCGGAACACCTTACACCGAGCTGGTGGAGGCGGCAGGCGGCTTTATAAGCGAACCTGAGAAGATGATTTCGGGCGGCCCGATGATGGGCTTTGCGATGTACAGCCTGAATGTGCCTGTCACGAAGAACACCTCATCGCTTCTCGCATTCACATATGACACGGTTAAGGATAAGGTGGAGAGCGCGTGCATAAGGTGTGGGCGCTGTGGTGAGGTGTGCCCTGAAAACCTTCTCCCGGCGAAACTCTCGACTCTTGCGAGAAGAGGAGCCATGGACGCCTTTGTGGCAAATTACGGAATGGAGTGCGTCGAGTGCGGCTGCTGTTCATACATCTGCCCGGCACAGAGACAGCTCACGCAGTCGATCAAGGCGATGCGAAAAATGGTAATGGCTGAGAGAAGAAAGAAATAGGAGGAAGAAGCGGTATGGCTTATGTATCATCATCACCACATGTGAGTGATAAGACTACGACCCGGACGATAATGCTTGATGTGATTATAGCACTTCTTCCGGCGACAATATTTGGTATTTACAATTTTGGCTGGAGAGCGGCACTTATAGTTGTGGTGTCCGTGCTTTCCTGTGTGGGCGCTGAGGCTGCCTACGAATTTTTGATGAAGAAGCCGATAACGATAGCTGACTTGAGCGCGGTTGTCACGGGGCTTCTGATAGCCCTTAACATGCCGTCGACAATGCCTGTAGGGCTTGTCATTCTCGGATGTTTGTTTGCGATAATTGTCGTAAAGCAGCTTTTTGGCGGACTTGGACAGAATTTTATGAACCCGGCGCTGGCGGCAAGATGTTTCCTGCTCATATCGTTTGCGGGGCATATGACCAATTTCGTCTATGACGGAGTATCATCGGCGACACCGCTCGCGGTTTTAAAGGCAGGCGGAGATGTAAATGTGCTCTCGATGTTTATAGGAACCATCGGCGGAACGATAGGTGAGACCTCGGTTATCGCCATATTGATAGGTGCGGCTTACCTTCTTATAAGAAAAGTAATTTCAATAAGAATACCTCTTGCGTACATTGCGACATTTGCGGTATACACGCTTTTGTTTGGCGGAAGAGGCTTTGACCTTACATATCTTGCAGCCGAGCTTTGCGGCGGCGGACTTATGCTCGGTGCGTTTTTTATGGCGACGGACTATGTCACGAGTCCTGTGACGAAGAACGGAAAGATAGTTTTCGGTATTATCCTCGGTATTCTCACGGGAATATTTCGTTTCCAGGGCAACTCGGCGGAGGGTGTTTCATACGCAATCATCTTCTCGAACCTGCTTGTGCCTATCATAGAGAAGCTCACGGCTCCGACGGCGTTCGGTGTTGTGAAGAAAAAAGCTAAGAAGGGGGATAAGTAGATGAAAAAGATTATAAAAGATACACTTGTCCTCTTTGCAATCACGCTTATAGCCGGTCTGCTTCTGGGCGGTGTCTACAAGATTACAAAGACACCTATCGAGGCGCAGGCGAAGGCTAAGACGGAGAAGGCTTATAAGGCGGTATTCACAAAATATTATGAGAATACCTTAGATGCCGACAGCGCCGATGCGAAAGTTTCTTCGATGACCTTTGACGAGTGGAGTGCCGATGCGTTGTCAGCTTTGTCAGCCGGCTTTACATCGGAGCTTGGCGACAACACCGCGAACACTCTCAATGCGGTCGTGACGGCATACGGAGCCGACGGCAATGTGGCAGGTTACGTTGTGACAGTGACCAATTCGGAGGCTTACGGCGGAAGCATACAGATGTCGGTCGGTATTCTTGTCGATGGAACCGTGGCGGGAGTGGAAATTCTCTCAATCAGTGAGACGCCGGGACTTGGAATGAACGCGCAGAATGACAGCTTTCTCGGTCAGTTTACGGGCGTAACGACAGATAAATTCTCCTACACCAAGACCGGTAAGCAGGCGGACAATGAGATTGATGCGATCTCCTCTGCCACCTACACTACCAAATCAATGACCAACGGCGTCAATGCCGCGCTCGCCGCATACAGAGCCATGCTAAAGAGTGCCGTTGTCGGTGCGGTTGACGGGGCATATCAGGTATGTGCCGTAGATGAAAAAGGAGGTGCCGTAAATGAATAAATGTGTTGAACGTCTCTACAACGGCATTGTGAAGGAGAACCCTACCTTCGTGCTCATGCTGGGAATGTGTCCTACGCTTGCGGTCACGACAGCCGCAATAAACGGTGTCGGAATGGGGCTCGCCTCGACGGTGGTTTTAACCCTGTCAAACATTATGATTTCCATGCTCAGAAAGGTTATTCCGGGAAGAGTGAGAATGCCGGCATATATAGTTATTGTGGCTACATTCGTGACGGTGGTTGACTTTCTCATGCAGGCGTACTGCCCGCCGTCACTTTACGATGCGCTCGGAATTTATATTCCGCTCATAGTTGTAAACTGTATTATTCTCGGACGTGCGGAGGCTTACGCCTCAAAGAACCCTGTGATTCCGAGCATGTTTGACGGACTTGGAATGGGACTAGGTTTTACGGTGGGGTTGACCGTGCTCGGCGCGTTCAGAGAGCTCATCGGTGCGGGAACCATATTCGGGCTTCACATCATGCCAGCTTCCTATGAACCTATGATTATATTTATACTTCCTCCGGGAGCTTTCTTCGTTCTTGCCGCGCTTGTCGCCATTCAGAACAAGTTCAAGAACAAAAAGAAGAAGGAATACTCAGACATTGAAATCTGCAAGGACGGCGGCTGTGCTTCCTGTACCAACATAATGTGCGGCGGAAGGATATTTGCGGAGAGTCAGAATGAAAAGAAGGAGGAAGGCTGATGAAGGAGTTAATTCTTATTGCTATAGGCTCGGCACTTGTAAACAATGTAGTGCTCAGCCAGTTTCTTGGTATCTGTCCTTTCCTTGGGGTTTCAAAAAGGACGGACACTGCGGCAGGTATGGGTGGCGCGGTAATCTTCGTTATCACGATATCGTCGCTCTTGACAAGTATAATCTACAACTACCTGCTCGTGGGCTTACATATCGAGTATTTAAAGACTATTGTGTTCATTCTCGTGATCGCGGCGCTTGTGCAGTTTGTCGAGATGTTCCTCAAAAAGACCAGCCCGTCGCTGTATAAGTCGCTCGGAGTGTATCTTCCGCTCATCACAACCAACTGCGCCGTGCTCGGAGTGGCACTCACAAATGTGCAGAAGGATTACGGTATTCTCTCCTCAGTGGTGAACGGTTTTGCGACCGCTGTGGGTTTTACAATCTCAATCGTTATCCTCGCGGGTGTGAGAGAACGCATTGAGTACAACGATATCCCGGAGAGCTTTAAGGGTACGCCTATCGTTCTTGTGACAGCAGGACTCATGGCTATCGCCTTCATGGGCTTTTCCGGCATTATCTAGGGAGGTGCGGCAATGAACGGAGTATTGATTGCGGCGGCTGTCGTAGGTATATTGGGAATTATTATCGGTATTTTCCTCGGCGTTTCGGGCGCCAAGTTCGAGGTAAAGGTCGACGAGAGGGAGACTCTTGTGCGCGAGCAGCTTCCGGGAAACAACTGCGGCGGCTGCGGGTATGCGGGTTGTGATGCATATGCTAAGGCTATCGTCGAGAGTGGCGCACCTATCAATCTGTGTGCGAGCTGTAATGCCGAAAATCTTGACGTGATTTCAAAGGTCATGGGTGTCGAGGCGCAGGCGGCTGAGAAGAAGGTCGCCTATGTAAAGTGCTCGGGCGACTGTGACAAGGCTAAGACCAACTATATTTATACGGGAATTGAGGACTGCAAGATTGCAGCCCAGATGCAGGGCGGCGGGTCAAAGGTATGCTCCTACGGCTGTCTTGGCTACGGAAGCTGTAAGAAGGCCTGCCCGTACAACGCCATAACGATAGTGAACGGGCTGCCTGTAGTCGATGAAGCTAAGTGTGTCGGCTGCGGAAGCTGTGTCGTCACATGCCCTAAACAGCTCATGGCGCTTCGCCCTGTGAGAAAGAGAACGGTTGCACTTGCATGTAACTCACCTGAGAAGGGCAAGCCGGTCATGGACGCCTGCTCGGCGGGCTGCATCGGCTGTACGCTCTGCACAAAGGAATGTCCTTTCGGCGCAATCGCCATGAACGGAAATATCCCTGTGATTGACTATGAGAAATGCAAGGGCTGCGGAAAGTGCGCTATGAAGTGCCCGAAGAAGGTAATTAAGCTGCTTGCCTGATGATGACAAGGTTATAAAGTATATGGTGTTATGAGGTATCGGAGCTGTGATGTGTGTGATGACACATTGCGGCTCCGGTATTTTTTTATTTTTTGTTAAACTTATAAAGATATGTTTACTTGAAAACATCTCATGGGTTGATATATCCATGTATTGTTCAAAAATGACCGTTCATCTCAAAACAGTGGATTATAATGCCAATAGAGGTATACTACAATAAGTGATTGCGAAACTGAAAAATGCAATGTAAAACCACCCGGTAACATAAGCTTTGCTTAATCACTACCGCTTAAAAGCTTAATACATATTATCAGGCGGTAATAGCTGTGTTAAAAGAAAGAAAAATAGCTATACTTTACCGCCTGCATTAACAAATTTTTATCTTAGGCGGTAAAATCAACACCTTATTATTACAAAAAGAGGTGATATACGAAAAATCATACGGCTTATTAGAACAAGAAAGCCAATCAAGCGGTAATATTCTACTGAAATACAGGAAAACAGAATATATTTTACCGCTGCTGTATGAAAATAGCCAAGTCAGGCGGTAATTGGTTTCGTAAACGCCTATTATACTACAAGTAAGAAAGGAGGAGGGACATGAAGCTTAATATCAAGATTGACACGAATGTGACGGAGCCGGAGGCGCTGATTGTCACGCCGAAGATGAATGAGGAAGTGAGCAGAATTGCTGATTTCATCGAGAAGCTAAATGGCATGACGACAGTGATTTCCGGCACAAAGGACGACAGGGTTGAGATTTTAGAGCCGGACGCGTTCATACGGATATATGCCGAGGGCGGGAAGGTGTTCGCAAGGACGGAAGGTGGACTGTATCAGCTTAAACTACGGCTGTATGAGCTGGAGGAGAGGTTGGACGCGGGTAAATTTGTCAGGATTTCCAATTCGGAGATTGTAAATCTGAAAAAGGTAAAAAGCATCGATTTGAGTTTTGCCGGAACTATCTGCATGGAAATGTCCAATAAAGAGGTCAGCTATGTTTCCAGAAGGTATGTTTCAAAAATCAAAAAAATATTGGGACTGTGAGGTGGCTATGATGAAAAAAAGAATATTTACCAGAATTTTTGCCGGGTTGTTTGGCGGAATTGCGATGAGCTATATTATAACAATAATTGTATCTGCCGCGATAGGCGACGGAGTGTTTTATCCATGTGTGCCAAGTCTTGTCGAGCGCTTTCATGGTGAGCTGACTGCCGTGATTGTACAGACGATATTGAGTGCTTTTCTAGGGGCGGGCTTTGCCGCGGCGTCGCTGATATGGGAGAAGGACGAGTGGAGCCTGCTGAAACAGACAGGTGTATATTTTGCGATAATAACGGTTATTATGATGACGGTCGCATATATATGTGAGTGGATGGAACATTCGGTGAGAGGCGTGCTCACTTATTTCGGAATTTTCTTTGCGATTTTCGTTGTCGTGTGGGTGGCACAGTATTTGTCCCTGAAAATAAGGATTTCCAAGATAAAGCAGAAGTTGGGGAAGAATGTGTGAGGATAAGCGGAAATAGTAATGGCATGTTTTTGGGAGGTATGGTAGAATATTAGAGGAATATGTATGCGGTGATTTATGTTTTGACCGGAAAGGAGACAAAATATGTCATATGCATTGAAAAATCTGATGGAAAAATATGTTGAAGAAATAAGAAAAATATACGGTTCACATTTAAGAAAAGTAATTTTGTATGGCTCCTATGCCAGAGGTGATTTTCGACCGGACTCGGATATCGATATTATGATACTTCTTGATATAACAGATATTGATTTGAAGAAGTATAGCAGGGAATTATCATATATGACATTTGATTTTAACCTTGACAATGACCTTGATATTAAACCTATTGCGAAGAGCGAAGAGCATTTTAAAAAGTGGCTTGATAATTATCCGTTCTATGCAAATGTAAACAAAGAAGGAGTAGTATTATATGGAGCAGCCTAAGGAAGATAAGGGGACGGGTCAACTTGGGCAAGTAATGCTTTTATAAGTGAAGATTGGAACAAAATGAAGAAACTATCAACAATTAACAGAAATGACCTACTCCTAGGCACAGGGCTTCTATTGGCTGCCCTGTGCATTTGGTGTGTCATTTTTTTTGTGCAGAAAAAAGAGAGTAAGGAAGGGCTGATGGTGGTTGTCACTGTAGATGGAAAGGAATATTACAGCGGCTTGCTGTCGGGAGAAAATCAGCATGGGGAAAGAAGAGAGATAGACATAGACGGTCACAACAAGGTAGTCATAGAGAACGGGGAGGTCCTCATGGAGGAGGCGGACTGCCCGGACAAGCTGTGTATTTCGCAGGGAAAGATAAGCAGGACGGGTCAGACGATTATATGCCTGCCGAATAAGACAATGGTGACGATTAAAGGGGGAAAGAGTGAGTATGACGGCGTTGCACAATGATGAACCAAAAAGGACTCCGGAAGGCGATAAAGGGCACACCAAAGCGACCAAAAAGAACCGTCCGCATGGCGCCCGTGACATTGCCTTCTGCGGCATGTTCACCGCGGTGGCAATCGTGATGGGATACATAGAGAGCTTTATAGTGGTGCCGGGTCTGCTGCCGGGAATGAAGCTTGGGCTTGCCAACTGCGTCATACTGTTTGTGCTTATGAGGTATGGGGTGGTGTGGGCGGCGCTTGTGAGCCTTGTCAGGATAATTGTCGTGAACAGTCTGTTCGGAAATATGACGGCTGTGGCGTTTTCGCTTGCGGGGGCGGCGCTCAGTATACTTGTTATGAGCCTGCTTAAAAAGAGCGGACGCTTTTCAACTGTGGGAATGAGCCTTGCTGGCGGCGTGGCGCATAATCTGGGGCAGGTGCTTGTCGCGATGGCAATATTTGAAAATGTCGGAATGTTCTATTATTTTCCGGAGCTGATTGTGACGGGAGTTGCGGCAGGCGTGTTCGTAGGCGTTTTAGCCGGGTTTGTCTATGCAAAATTACAAAGACATAATGCACATCTTTTTTAAATCCCATAGTTGCAAAACTTAGCGTTTAAGGTTATTATATAAACAAGTGTTTTGGTTCAAGGA
>CAMEEX010000023.1 GCA_945915235.1 uncultured Clostridia bacterium
GATTTGCTCGCAGGAATATTCTCGTCGGACGAGGAGGTAATATTTGCAGCAGCGGACTATCTCAAGGCGTATGCCATAGACTGCATGTTTACGGCGATTTTCTTCTGCTACACGGGATTTTACAATGGAATAGGCAGGACGCGATTTGTTATGCTTCAGGGCATAATAGGTGCCTTCTGCGTGAGGGTTCCGGTGTCCTATTTTATGAGCATACAGCCCAATCCGTCACTGTTTCACATCGGACTCGCAACGCCGATGTCCTCGGCGCTGCAGCTCGTCCTATGTGTTGGATTTATGCTGATGTTAAATAAAAATGGTATGCTCAAAAAAAGTAAAATTATGTGATTATTATGCAACACTGTTTGTTCATTTCAACAAACCTACGCGACAACAACCTCAATCCCGCTACTGCCGGCCGGTACGCTTATTCGTATGCGGTACAGACTGTGCTTCCAGCACTGCATGAGCCTTGGGTCGGTAATCGCAAGCTCCTCAATCTGCACGTCGCCGGCTGAGTAACCGGAAGAAAGTGACAGGCTTGCGAGTTCTCCGATGAGCAGCGTATTAGGCGCATCGGTTGAAATGAGCGGCTTTTCGTAGGTGATGAGGTTTAGTATTACGGAGTGGTTTTCGTTGTCGTCGAAGCTCCAGTTATCGGTAATTTTAAGACCGAAATCGGAGAGAACCACGCTCCTTGTGTATTTTTCGATATGTGCATCGGACGGGTAAGCCTTGGCGATGTCCATCGAGATTTTTCCGCCGTCCTCGGTGAAGCTGTGGGAGACCTCGGTGGCGCGGTAGTCGGCTCCGTTCATCTGCATGCTGCCGTTTATCGTAGGCAGATTGTGATAGTCGGACTGCATCGTCCATATCTCGTAGCGCTGTGCGGAGAAGGTCTTTTTTGTGTAGCTCTCGACGCCGATATCGACGAGGAGAGGACTGCCGTTCTTGTACAGAGTGATGCTTCCCGTGTCGTTGTGGTTGTGGCTGTCGTTGTTGTCACCGCATTTGGCTGCGGCAGTGTAGGTGTCGTTTCTCGCAATCCACAGACCGACGCTCGAGTAAAAAACGGGCGGGTGGAAGATAGGAGCATCAGTATCCTCACTGAGTATATCCATGCGTGTAAATACCTCCTGAAGGCGGTAGTAGAGGTTGTTCTCCTCGGGCTGAAATTTGTCAGGGTTGCGCTTGTAGTCGAGCGCGGCAAATTTGGACAGATTGTTCAGCCCGCATGCCTTTCCGAACAGGTACTCGCGCACTCCGGCGCGCCCTGCAACAGGGGAGCAGTCGGCAAAATTGATATAGTATTTGTCATTCACATGCACATTTAATATGTAGAGAGCGATGTTCTTGATTTTTTCATTGTCCCAGAGGGAGTTAAAATATCTGTCCGTTATGCGGCAGAGAATGTCGAGGGTCTGGAACAGGCACAGTCCCGCGTGGCGGTAGTACTGGGCACCCTCGTCGCAGCAGCCGTCGTCGCCGTAGTCCTTGAGAAAGAAATCCGTGCTCGCGCACGCCTTCTTGAACACCTTATGTCTGGTATTGTCCGAAAAAGGAAGCAAAAACGCGGACAGAAGAACATTCTGTGTGCACCATATTGTCCAGTTGCACATCTCCTCCTTGCCCTTGCCCATCCACCAGAAGTGCTTTGTGGTGTAGGGAATGATGACGCGCTTTTTTACCTCCTCGACGATGCGGGAGCATATGAAAGGGCTGAACGCGTCGAGCTCGTCCTTCAAAAGATAGTGTGCGACGGCGAGTACTGATGCCGCCTCGCAGGAGAACAGTTCGATAACCGGGTTGGAGGTATCGGGGAGGATAAGCTGCGGTGCGTTACGCACATAGGAATTGTGTGCGGGAAGCTGCCAGGCGGTCTCGTCGCATATCGCAAAAATACCGTTTATGATATCATCCATAAAGCGCCCCGAGTGTTCGGCACACTCAGCGAGCACAAGCGCGTCAAGCGCTTTCCTTTTTATAAAAAGCTTGTTCTCGTAGTTGACTCGGTTGCCCGTTCTGGAAAATTCGCAGAAATCCGTGGCTTTAAGATAAGGATAGTCGAAACCAAGAAAAGCCTCGCCTCGCCTTATAAGCTCCGAGCGTGTCTCAGAGTCAAGCCCCTCCCAGGCCTCGCGCTCACAGCCCTTCGGGTATGGAGTAAGCTCAGAAAATGCATGCCCGTCCTTCAAAAATATTTCACCAATTTCCCTAAACATCTTGAACAAATCCTCCTAATTTTTAATTATTTTATGTCAATCCATCTTCTGGTTAATATACTCCTTCGGCGACACGCCTTCCTTTTTCTTGAACACCTTGCTGAAGTAGAAGGAGCTTTCGAAACCGAGCTTGTCGGATATCTCGTATATTTTCATGGAGCCGTCAGACATGAGGCGCTTTGCCTCGTTTATTTTACAGCTTGTGACGTACTCGTTAAAGCCCAGATCGTTGTGTTTTTTGAAGAGCTGACTCAAGTAGTTCGGCGTTATGCTGAAGCTGTAGGCGACATCGTTCAGTGTCAGCTTGTCACAGATATGCTCCGCTATGTAGCGCTTTACGAGGTTTACCGTGTGGTTGGTGTGGCTGCTCTTGCGGCTCACGAAATAATCGCAGAGCTTGTTTTTAAAGAGGTCGAGCCACGCCGTGATCTGCTCCATTGACTGCTTGTGGTATATCGAGCGGTAGCCGTCGGGGTAGTCACCAAACATCTCGGCAACGGTCTGCTCACCGCCCGGAAGTGAGGAAATCGCCATGTACAGGATACTGCACGCGGCGTCGAGCGCCTGAAAATTGCGCTGCGGATACTTACTGAACATCTCCGTGAGCTCATCTATTGTCTGCGATAGAATCTCCTCGTCGAACTCCTCAAAGGCTGTCTGTAGCTGTTGTCTGAATATGGACAGGTTAAAAATTCTGTGGTTGAAATCGATGGTCTGACACTCATCTATCGAGAGGAAGGAGTGATCATCGTCTATGAATGAGTATGCCTGTCTCGCATACTGGTAGGACTCGGACAGCTCCATAGGACTTGTCACGACGGAGCCGATGCCAGCCTTCATCACAATGTTGTAGTATTTTCTAAGCGATGCCTGCATCTGGCTGAGAGCCTCAATGATATGGGCTGTGTCAGGTGAGTTTTTGCCGTCCGCCTGCTTTATCGTGGCGATCACGGCGCAGTGGTTCACATCGAGTGGAATGACCACCGCGGAAAAATATTTTACTATAAGCTCGTGCAGCAGATTGTATGCGCTTGTGTAGAGCGATAGCTGTTTCTCCTTCGACAGATTGTTGTTGGTGTGGTCAAAAAATTCTATGTAGATGCACTGGTAGGCGTCAGCAGCGAGCTGTATACCAAGATATTCACTCTGTAACTTCAACTGCTCGGGGCTGTCAAACATGTTCTGCAAAAGCCTTATGTAGAACTTCTCGTCATAGTGAAGCTGTTCTGTATCTGAAACAGCAGGTGCCGCAGACGGGGCAGAGGGCTTCGCCGGTATGCGCTCAATAGCTCTTTTTATCGCTTCGTCGAGGACAGCGGGAGTGAGCTCAAGCTTTATAAGGTAGTCGGAAGCCTGATAGGTGAGGGCTTCCTTAGCCATGGCGAACTCCTCGTAGCTGGTGAGAAATATAAAAACGGGTTTGCGGAATCCGTAGCGTTCACAGCAGACCTTTATGAGCTCAAGCCCTGACATTATAGGCATCTTTATGTCGCAGATTACGATGTCCGGCGAGGTATTTTCTATCAGCTCAAGCGCAGCCTCGCCGTTTGCAGCAACGCCGCATATCTCAAGTCCGAGAGCTTGACAGTTGAGCATTGATTTTATGCCGACCTGAACGAGCGGTTCGTCGTCAACAATTAATATTTTATACATGTGCAAACCTCCAATAATTGCATGGTCAGTTTTTTCGTTCCGGGATACGCACGAACATTCTCGTGTATGAGCCCGGTTCACTTTCTATAAATATTCCATACTGTTCGCCAAATTCATATTTTATACGTTTATGTATGTTTATAAGTCCGATTTCCCTGAAAAACTGTGATATGTCGGTGGTGTTTTCCGAGAATATCTTCTCAATCTGTCCGGCGGTCATGCCGACGCCGTCGTCCTCAACACATATGCATATGTCATTGTCATTTTCATGTGACACATGTATTGTTATATGCCCGGTCGACTGCTTGGGCTCTATGCCGTGAAAGATGGCATTCTCAACAAGCGGCTGTAACGTAAATTTATTTATCAGGCAGTCGTTCAGCGCGTCGTCGTCGACAGTCACCTCCATGCTGATTGTCCCGCCGTAGCGGTACTGTTGTATCGTAAAATAATCATTTATGAGGGACAGCTCATCTCGTATCGGTATGAGGTCGCGTGTGCCCTTTGAGATGCTTCGCAGAAGCCTTGACAGAGCGGTCGTCATCTCGGATATTCCGTCAGCTCCCTGCGTTACAGCCATCCATTTGATGGAGTTGAGTGTATTGTAGATAAAATGAGGGTTTATCTGGCTTTGCAGCATCTTGTACTCCAGATCCTTTTTGTCCTTCTCGTCCTGAATTTTGCTGTTTAACAGGGACTCTATGTTCTCCGAGAGATTGTTAATCCCGCGTCCGATATCGCCGAGCTCGTGGTTCCATTCTATGGAGGTGTCGCGGCTGAAATCGCCCTGAGAAATCTTTTCAAGGCGCTTCTGTATCTTTATGACCGGGACACTTATGTACTGGTAGAGTATCGTCGATAGAAGAAATCCTATAAGTATTATAAGCGAAGTCACGGCGAGTATTATTATAAAATAATACGGGACGTAGGATTTCATCTCCTTGTTCGATATGAGCTGTGTTATGTAGCAGCCGGATACGGAGAGCGGTCTGCTTATGAGATAGCCGTCCGAACCGCTGTTTTCAAAGTGGAATACTCTTGCATCTGCCGACAGCTCAGGGTAATGAAGCTCATCTGTCGAGATGTCAGAAAGGTCAAGCTCTGTGAGAGTGTCGTCCTGCATAAGGTAGACATGCTCGCCGAGTGTGAGGTAGAGACGGCTGTCGTCAGCCATGGAGTAGTAGTGCATCGGAGCCGTGAAAAAATCCTCAAGCAGCGATATGGCGACATAGCCGCCCTGCCTGAAGCTGTACTCGTAGGCTATCGGGCGGATAAGAATGAGTACGTTTCTCGAGGTTCTGTCTATGTACGGGTCGGGCATGAAGCCGTCAGAGAAATCGAGCACTTCCGAGTCAAGCTGTGTGTTATATATGTCGAGTCCTCTTGTCATGGCAGCCACATTCTGCGAGGTGGAGTAGGTAGCATCGACAAGCTGCAGGTATTTATTGTAGCTGTTTCCTATTATAAGACGGTGTATGTAGCTGCTTGCGGGACTTGAGCGGTACTCGTCGCTAAGTCTGTCGTATGCCTTGAGCGCAGCGTTCGGCGAAGCAGCTCCCGTGTAGTTCATAAAGCGGCTTATATAGGAATGTGTCTGGCAGAAGGATATCAGCCTGTTCAGGTCGGAGATATTGCCGTTTATTGAGTCGACCATGAAGGTGAGGTTGGCATCGGTGTTGTCAATAAGCCCGGTCTTTATGTATTTATTATAGAAGGAAACCGACAAGAGCGACAGCACGGCACCTATAAAGATGGTGAATATAAGTGTTATCATGAGTATTGTCCCCTGAAGGGAACGGCGGTGTTTCTTCATGGCAGTGTATTCTCCCGATATCTTGTACCAAAACTGTACTGTATTATTTGTATATTTTAACATAAATTTATAAAATTTTAAACTCCGACGATAAATATTGCATTTTTTTATAGAAAATTACAGTATTTACTTTCAGCAGGCGGGAACTTTTTTCGAAAGAACCCAAAATAATAAATAAAAAATTAAATTTATCCATTCGATTTAATGGGGGCTTCCGATATAATAAAGCCATAGTTAAGAGACGGACGTAATCAATCTCAAAATCATTTTAAATCAGGAGGAAAAGACTATGAGAAAAAAATTTTTATCGGTTCTTCTTTCAGCAGCGATGGTTACAACGCTTGTGACCGGATGCTCCGGCTCGGCAGGAAATGACACGACGACATCGGGTTCCACACAGGGAGCTACGGTGGAGTCGACCAAGGGCACAACAGAGACCACCAAGGGAAATGACAGCAAGGCGGACAATGTGACACTCAAGTGGGCTATCTGGGATAAGGAGTCAACAGCCTACTGGCAGGCACTTGCAGACGGATACGAGGCAACACACGAGAATGTGAAGATTGATATGGTTGACCTCGGTTCCACAGATTACATGACAGTACTTGCTACAGAGCTCTCGGGATCAGGCTCGGAATTCGACGTGGTAACAATAAAGGATGTTCCGGGATATGCGACACTCGTTCAGAAGAACGCAATCCGCTCCCTTGACGACTACATAAAGACGGACGGAGTTGACCTCACAAAGTATGCGGGTGTTACGGATCAGGTAACGGTTGACGGCTCACTCTACGAGCTTCCGTTCAGAAATGACTTCTGGGTACTTTTCTACAACAAGGATATTTTCGATGCAGAGGGTGTTGACTACCCGACAAACGATATGACTTTTGATGAGTATGACGCACTCGCAAGAAAGCTCACAAAGACTGATTTCGGTAATCAGGTATACGGAGCTCACTATCATACATGGAGATCGGCAGTACAGCTCTTTGGTGTACTCGACGGAAAGCATACAATCCTTGACGGCGACTACGGTTTCTTCGCAGACTACTACAACATGGTTCTCAATCAGGAGAAGGACGGCGTATGCCGCAAGTACTCCGACTTAAAGACAGAGGGCTTACACTATTCGGCAGCATTCTCCGGCGGAGATGTGGCTATGATGAACATGGGTTCCTGGTTTATCGCAACGATGATCACCAACCTTGCAAACGGCGAGTACGATTCAAGCCTCTGCGGCAACTGGGGCATTGTAAAATATCCTCATGCTGAGGGCGTTGAGCCGGGTTCAACCCTTGGTACAATCACAGGTCTTGCAGTGACAACAGCTACGGACACACCTGACGCAGCCTGGGATTTCGTAAAGTGGGTAAGCGGTGAGGAAGGCGCCAAGGTTATGGCAGAGACAGGTAACTTCCCTGCAATCATGACCTCAGAGGCTATGGACATCATCACAAGTCTTGACGGTTTCCCACAGGACGAGGCATCTAAGGAGGCACTCAATGTTTCTAACCTTTACCTTGAGGTTCCTTATGCTGAGAACGTATCCGAAATCAACAGCGCACTCGACTCCTATCATGGTTCAATTATGAGCGGTGAGATGACGGTTGAGGAGGGCATCGCAGCCATGGAAGAGGCTGTAAAGGCAATCAAGAACAAGTAATATAATTTAGCTGTAGATGATTGGGACTGCTGCCTTCGGGTGACAGTCCCATATTTAAAAAATCAATACAGGAGAGGATTGTATGGGTGAGAGAAAAGTGGCAGAAATCAACACACTTCAGGCAGAGCTCGATGAGCTTATCGCGAGGGTGTGCGGTGGAATAGAAAATAAAAAAGAAGAGAAAAAATGCTTATCCCGTATTGAGAAGCTGAGAAGAACTCTCTCAAAGAAAAGGTCGGGAAGCAGGCTTAGCCGTGATTTTAAAAGAGATCTGGTCTCCTATTCATTCATCGCACCGAATTTTATCGGATTTGCGGTATTCACACTTATCCCTATTGTGTTCGCATTTGCGCTTGCCTTCTTAAAATGGGACGGCAGCAATGCAATCGAGTTCATGGGACTTAAAAATTTCAAGAGACTTGGAAGCGATGTATTTTTCAAGGCAGCATTCAAAAATACCATAATATATTGTATTGGAACAGTGCCGCTCACGATGATAGCGTCACTTGCGCTGGCAATCATACTAAATCAGAAGGTTCGAGGAAGAGCGATATTCAGGACATTATCCTTCTTCCCTTATGTAGGCTCCTTAGTTGCGGTGACATCGGTGTGGAAGATGCTCTTTCACCCGTCAAAGGGACCTATAAATTCGATACTCTACCATGTGTTCAACGTACCTGTCGACAAGCTCCCGCAGTGGTTCTCGGGCGGGCTGGTGCTTCTGTCATTGATACTTTTCAGCGTGTGGAAGTACATGGGCTACTACATGGTAATCTATCTCGCAGGACTTCAGGGAATATCCGGGGAGCTCTACGAGGCGGGCTCATTAGACGGAGCCAACACCTGGCAGAAATTCAAGTACATAACCTGGCCTCAGCTAAGGTCAACCACCTTCTTCGTTGTGGTCATGCTCACAATAAACTGCTTCAAGGTATATGATATCGCGATAATGCTCGCGGGCGGCGGCTCGGGAGAACTCACCACCTCGTCGACGGTGCTCGTATATTACATTTACCAGAAGGCGTTCGTTGACTGGGATTTAGGTTATTCAAGTGCGGTTGCGATGGTTCTCTTTGCGATAGTGCTGCTTGTAACTGTAGTGCAGTTCGCATATCAGAAAAAGACAGCGGATTAAAGGAGGGACAACGATATGGCAAAGACGAAATCAAAGTCAAAACATGATTTAATTAAAAAAGTTGTACTCTATGTGATACTTATAATCATAGCGGCATTGATGGCAATTCCGTTTATCTGGATGCTCTCGGCGTCAATCAAATCCGACAGGGAAGTATTCCAGATGGATCCGTTCGTGCTCATTCCGAAAAATCCTAAGTGGAGCAACTATGTGCAGATATGGACCAAGATACCGATGCTCACCTTCGTTAAGAACACGGTTTTCCTGACTATCATAGTTACGCTTTTACAGCTCTTTACGAGCAGCTTTGCGGCATACGCATTTGCAAAGCTGCAGTTTAAGTTCAGAAACGGACTTTTCCTCGCCTACATTGCCACGATAGCGATGCCTTGGCAGGTGTACATGGTTCCGCAGTTCCTTATGATGAGAAGCTTCGGGCTCAACGACAAGCTGCTCGCAATCATATGTTTACAGGCGTTTTCAGCCTTCGGTGTATTTATGATGAAGCAGTTCTACGAGGGAATACCGAATGAACTGAGTGAGGCGGCGAGAATAGACGGAATGACGGAGTACCAGATATATTCACATATCATGCTTCCTCTTTCGAAGCCGGCGCTCTCGACACTCACGATATTTACCTTCGTAAATACCTGGAACGATTACCTTGGACCGCTCATCTATTTGAAGTCCACAAGCAAAAAGACAATACAGCTCGGACTCAAAATGTTCATAAGCCAGTACTCATCGGACTACGGTCTTATCATGGCGGGCTCCGTCCTGTCACTCATACCTGTAATAATCGTGTTCATGTGCCTGCAGAAGTATTTTGTTGAGGGCGTTGCATCTACGGGCTTAAAGGGGTAAAATGTAACTACCTAAAAATATTAAAGCGGCAAAGGGGATAGGCAATGAAAGAGTATTTTGAAGGCTATAAGTGTATTGATAACAGTGACATAGACGGCGGCATGGAGTTTGCGGTGAAGCAGATACTCCATGTGCTGCCGGAATTTACGGACTTTTTTGAGAAGGCGTATAGCGAGGGCGGTTTTTATAAGCCCACGGGAAATGTCGATTGGACGACGGGGTTCTGGACGGGCGAGATATGGCTTGCCTATGAATATGTGCTCGACCACCCGGATAGGTTCGAGGCGGGTGCAGCGGATAAGTTAAAGTCGGCGGCTCAGGTTCAGATGGAGTCCTTCCTCGACAGAATTGACAGAAAGATAGAGGTTGACCACCATGACATGGGATTTCTGTATTCGCCTTCATGCGTTGCGGGATACAAGCTCATCGGCTCCGAGGTGGGACGCGAGGCAGCGATAAAGGCTGCTGACCAGCTCCTCACGAGATTTCACCCGGTTGGAGAGTTTTTGCAGGCATGGGGACCTATGGACGCTCCGGAGAATTACAGACTTATCATCGACTGCCTCAATAATCTTCCGCTTCTGTACTGGGCGAGCGATGTGACCGGTGATAAGAAGTACCGCGAGGTGGCAGATAAGCACATACATACGGCGATAAGCAATCTCATAAGGGAGGATTATTCCACCTGGCACACATTTTTCTTTGACCCTAAGACGGGAGCACCTGACCACGGCGCAACCTGTCAGGGCTACAGGGACGGCTCGGCTTGGGCGAGAGGTCAGGCATGGGGCGTGTATGGGCTTGCGACGGCATACAAGTATACCAAGAGGGAGGAGTACATTCCTCTGTTCGAGAAGGTTACGGAGTATTTCCTCGACCATCTTCCGAAGGATTTGGTTCCGTATTGGGATCTGGAGTTCACGGACGGCGATGATCAGCCGCGCGACTCCTCAAGTGCATCGATAGCAGCATGCGGCATGCTCGAGATGAGCAGATATCTTGACGCTGAGAGGGCTGCATATTACAGGGAGATAGCTGGAAAGATTATGAAGTCGGTGTACGACAATTATGCTGTAAAGAGCTTCACCGAGTCCAACGGGCTTGTCCTTCACAGCACTTACTCGAATCATTCACCTTACAACACATGTAACCATTATGGTGTTGACGAGTGTAATATATGGGGAGATTACTTCTATATGGAGGCGCTTACAAGACTTTTAAAGGACTGGAAGCAGTACTGGTAAAAGATTAAGTATACTCATTATTTACGGAAAGGAAGCAGAAGCCATGGGTAAAATATTAAGCATAGACAGCCCGTTGTGGGCGATACTCAACAAGCTGACGGACACTATCGTGTTATCGCTGTTGTTTATCGTGACAAGTATTCCGATAGTGACGATGGGATCGTCGCTGTGCGCGCTTTACTACATGATGTTCCGCATTGCGGACAACACGGAGGGGCATGTTGTGCGCGGATATTTTAAGGCGTTTAAGGAGAATTTCAAAAAATCCACACCTGTATGGCTTCTGTGTCTTTTTACGGGGCTGGTGCTCGCGGGGGACATATTCATATGCGTGAAGGTCCAGGTGCCGATGGCGGGATTTATCCTCGCGGCTGCAGGGGTGCTCACGATACTGTACATGATGCTGGTGCTGTATCTTTTTCCGCTGCTTGCCAAGTGCACGGGGGATATAAGGCAGCTCGCGTTCATGGCCTTTATGATGTCGATCAAGGAATGGTGGAGAACGCTGTTTATGTTGTTCATAACCTTCATCATGTTCGCCGTGGGCGTATTTGTGACGGCACCGTTTCTTATCGTGGCGCCGGGAGTGATTGCACTTTCACATGTGTATATTTTCAGGACTATATTTGCAAAATACGGAATGAAAGAGGAAGAAAGAACATGTCAGAGCTCTCTTTAAAGGTTATTGATAAATCGGGAAAGACGCGTTTTGTCGCGAGCGGGGAAAATGAGGTCGTGCTCGTGAACACCTCTGAGTATCTCGAGGGCGACAGGATAAGTCTTGAGACGGGGGAAAAGAATATATATGTATGGTTTCAGGCAGATGATGCGCTTGGAGCCGCACTTGTGTATATAACCGACAATATATCGTTTAACATACCTTTTGGCGAGAAGAGGATAAGCTATTCGCCTAAGGCATTTATGGGAAGCCAGCATTATCTGTATGCGAGGATTGCCCGCGAGGACGAGTTAAAAAGCTACAGAAACCTTGCGCTGAACGTATATGACCAGCACGGCGACACGCACTGTTATCCGCACGCCTTCGCCAACGTGGAGACGAGGGGCGAGGCTGTGTTCGCGGCGAGAAATGCGATAGACGGCGTTGTGGCTAACCTCTCACACGGCGAGTGGCCTTACGAGTCGTGGGGCATCAACCGAAATCCCGACGCCGAGATGACTGTCGATTTTGGCAGGGAGGTCATCGCGGACAGGATTGTGCTCTACACAAGAGCGGATTTTCCGCACGATAGCTGGTGGACGAATGTCACATTGAAGTTCTCGGACGGAACGGAGATTTCGTGGGATTTGGAGAAGAGCGTTAAGCCGCATGAGCTTAAGTTCGAGCCTAAGAAGATTACCTCGGTGACGCTGTGTAAGCTCATAAAGGCTGAGGACGACTCACCGTTCCCGGCGCTGTCGCAGATTGAGGTCTACGGATTTATAAATTGACAGGACTGCTGTTTGTCGAAGTGTGAAAGCGACAAACAGCAGTCTTTTTTTGCTGGGAGGGTAAATTGGTGCGACCATTTTATGCTTTTTTAATAATTTTATAAAAATCATAGTAAAACATTTTATTATGTGCTACAATGTATACAAAATAATGAGTGCGATTACAGTAGATAACAGCGATTACACTTATGAGAAAATTGGAGGAACAATATGGATTACGATGAGAAAGAATTTCAGGCGCGGGCTAACAGGATTGCGCGTGGAATGTGGCTGGCAATGTTGCTGGTGTTGACGATGTCGTTTGGAATTAAAGTAGCAAAAGGACAGACATCTGCTATATATTATGTGCTTATGCTGTTATGCGGTTGGCTGCCGTTTGCCGGTGGAATGGTTTTGCTGAAGGTACAGGGAGGACATGCAAAGCGTTTTAAAGAAGTGCTTGCTTATGGGTACTGTCTGTTATATCTCTACATTATGGTGACATCTCCGGGGTCATTTGCATTTACATATATTTTTCCGGTTGCCAGTATGATTACCATATACAAAGATAAGAAGTTTTTTATGCGTTTTTCCACTATAAATTTGATAATAGTTATTATGAATATTATAGTGGGTTACTGGAGTGGACTGAGAAGCGCGAGCGATATGACAAATTATCAGATGGAATTTGGAATTACCTTGTTGTGCTATTTCGGATACATTATGTCTATGAGCCATCAGATAAAATCAGATAATGCTCTTTTAGGTTCTGTCAAAGAGAATTTAAACCGTGTGGTAATGACCGTTCAGCAGGTAAAGGGAGCAAGCAATACGATAGTCGACGGCGTTACGGTTGTGCGTGAGCTGTCGGAGGAGAATAAGGAAGGCGCGAGTGCAGTTGTATTCAGAATGGAAAATCTTACTGAGAAGAACAATGTTCTCAGCGGAAAAATTGACTCCTCAATGGATATGACACAGGATATCAACGACCAGGTTGAGAATGTTGCGGGTCTTGTAGAGCATATCGTGGAGATAAGCGAGAAGTCGGCAGAACATGCGGGCACGAGCTCAAAACAGCTTGAGGAGGCTGTTGAGTCCACGAACACAATGGCTAAGCTCTCGGCTGAGGTTGAGAATATATTGAAGGATTTCCACAATCAGTTTGAGCGCGTTAAGGAGGAAACGAGCACTATTGAGGGCATTACCTCACAGACTAACCTTCTTGCACTCAATGCATCAATTGAGGCGGCAAGAGCAGGCGATGCCGGAAGAGGTTTTGCTGTTGTAGCCGATGAGATAAGAAATCTGAGTACGGGAACTAAGAATTCGTCGGGAAGCATTATGGAAGCACTCATGCTTCTTGAGAGTACCTCGGATAAGATGACTGAGTCCATCACGACCATACTTAAGCTTATATCCGAGACACTTGAGACGATGCAGGTTGTCAATAACAGCGTAGGAACCATTGCGAGCGACTCAAAGCAGCTCGGAGACGAGATACAGGTTGTCGATTCGGCAATGAAACACGTTGAGACTTCGAACCGGAGCATGGTTGAGAACATGAAGCAGGTTCAGGATATCATGGTGACGATAGTTGAGGGAGTTAAGGAGTCTGAGGAGACAACCAAGACCATGATGAGCAAGTACGAGGAGACAGCAAAGAATGTTGTCGACATAGAGAACGTCGTAGGTAAGCTGGTAGCAGAACTTGGAGCCGGCGGATTTATGAGCGCTGAGGATTTGAGACCGGGAATGAGTGTGTCCTTATTTGAGCAGGGCAGTGATATTGAATATCGCACCGAGATAGACTCAGTCAAGAATGGGAAGGTACTTATCAGGTCGGTGCAGAGGCTGTCTAATTTCCTTGGCGAGTTTAGAAGAAAGAAATTTGAGGTTCGTATTATCGTGGATAATGCCGTGTATATCTGGAAGGACACGCAGATTATTGCAGATAGGGCATTCACGGGCTTCTATGAGCCTGTATTAGACGCAAGACCTCAGGTTATGAACAGAAGAAAGTATCCAAGACTGTCGATGAGTAATACCTGCGAGGTTGTTATTAAGGGTTCAGCCCATGCAGCAACAGGAAAGGTTATCAATATAAGCGCCGGCGGTTTTGCATTCGCAGTTAAGAACCCTGAGTTTAAGAGCGCTATAGGAAAGGAAGTAGAGCTCAAGATAAATAATTTTGATTTGCTGAAGGATAAAAAGCTTGGTGGTATTATCATACGTTCAACGGACGACGACGGAACCTACATTGTAGGTTGTCGTATGCCGGAGGATAATGAGGAGATTATGAATTACGTCAACATGAGAATGAAGTAGTTTGTAAATAAAAAGAGCTGTCGTCCCAATCAATTCCACTGTATTTATGCAGGGAAGTGATTGGGCGGCAGCCCTTTTGTTTTATGATTTATTATTTTTTATGAATAAATTATTTAAGGCTGAGTCTTTCCTGTATATACGCCATAACCTGTCCCTTGGAGAGGTTGAGCGAGAAGGAAAACTCCTCGTTTACAAAGCGCTCGGTCTCCTTTAGTATCATCTCATCGGAGGAGGAGAGCTTCTTGCCGCAGGCGGCAAGCTCCTTCTTCTTTGCGTAGATGCAGGTCGCGAGCATGAGCATGTCCTGCTGATTTTTGGCGGAGAGAATTTCCTTAAAACGCTCCATGCGCGTCCGCCTGTCATCAGGCCATATAATGTACTGTGTGCGTACGTTGTCAAGAATGGCATCAATCTCTTCCTTGGACATAATACGACGCATTTTTCCGGTAAGCTTCTCATTGTCTACGGGAACATACACGAAGGAGCCGGGATTTCCTATAGGGCGGAGCACATAGCACAGACGCTCGCTGTCCCAGTAGTCGAACTTCTTCGCAGTGATATCTTCGATAAGACATACTCCGGCATTGTCGTAGACGATGTAATCAGATTTCTCAAAATTTGTCATCATTTCACCATATCCTTTATCGTTGAATAACACACATAGCTACTTATCTAATTATACATTATTTTTTTATAAAATGTAAGTAAAAAATTTGATTTTATAAGGTTTTTACGCCGAAAAATTGTTGTTTTGGTTGTGCATATGACACAATATGTGCTACAATAAGATATAAATGGCATAAGGGTAACGGTAGAATGATGGGCAGCAGAATTTTTGCCCCGCAGCGTTACAAGAAGGAAGTAATTGATGAGTGAAAATGATAATAAAAACAGGATTGATATAGAGAAAATGAGCGGGTCTGCGAGGGAGGTTCTGGGCGCTGTTGTGGGACTTGCAAAGACCTGCGGGAACAACCCGTACACTGACGACACGATAAGGCTTATATGCGATACGCTATTGGAGCTGAATGGAAGATGTGCTGCCGATGGTCAGCTGGCAGAAGGCGGAACGGCTTTAGGTGATGCTTGTGACGCGGCAGGGCTTATAGAGCAGCTTCACGCGGAGAAATACAGGATTTCCCCGGGCTGCGCGGTATGTCAGTCGAGATGCGGCAACACGGACGATTACGATATCGCACTGATTTCAGACGAAGAACAGGAGAAGTTTCATATTAAGGAAGAGCTTATATACTATGCCTTGGAGCTTGCAAAGGCGGCACAGAGGGACAATGCGCTGTATTCTGATGATGGCTACAGGTTGGTGCTCCTCGGCGTGCTCACGGTGCTCTCGTATGATATGTCCGTAAAGGGACTTGAAAATGCCTTGGAGCAGGCGAAAAATCTGGTATGAGCGCGGGGCGCATAGCCTTGGAATTAATTTAGCCGCCGCGGGACGGTGGCATGGAGGATTGACATGACTACGATACATTTGATAGGTGACTCGCTCGTCACGGCTTACGGCTGTGATGAGGAGAACATTATAGGGGGCTGGGGCGACCACCTCGGCTGTTTTTTTGATGAGAAGAAAGTTGTTGTGCGCGACTATGCACAGGCGGGAAGGAGCACGAGAAGTTTTTTGAACGAGGGACGTTTCCTCGATGATGAGAGATTTGGGACGACGGATTTCCCTTATCTTGGACCGGTTTACCCGCAGATAAAGCCGGGCGATTTTGTTTTCATCGAGTTTGGACATAATGATGATGACAGCCGCGAGAAGGTGAACCTCTTTGACAGAATGACGCCGCTCGGGGAGCCAGACGAGAATGGCGTGTACCCGACGGTTGAGCCTGAGGAGTACATGAAGGTGACGAACAAGGTCATGCCTGAGAGCTATCCGCGCCTTATGAGGGAGTCGGGAATAAGTGACGAGGAGATCGACACACTTATAAAGAAGGGAATGGACCTCATGCCGCGCTACGGTGCGCTCCACTATTCCTACGACTGCGGTGCGACCTACAAGGGGTATCTCAAGTTCTATGTGGACGCGGTGCGCTACAAGGGCGCATATCCTGTTCTCGTCACCCCGACGAGCAGACTGAAGATGAAGGACGGTAAGATAATTCCTTTTGCGGGGCACCACGGAAACAGGGACGCCTTCGGTGCCTTTCCGCGCATCAGGGCGGTATGGCAGCTCGCAGAGGAGCTTAAGGTTCCGGTTATAGATTTGTTCGGCTACAGCAGGAGTGTGTTCGAGTATCTCGGCTATGATAAGTCGACCTACTTGCAGAGCATAACGGACGAGGACGGCGTGCTTATCGGCGGTGTGAGAATGGGAAAGCCGGGAAGCTGGCCGAAGGATTACAACGACAGAAGAAAGAGCGGAAGCTTCGGTGGTTTTGACGACACGCACCAGAACCGTTTCGGCTCATACCTTTTTGCCCGTTTTATCGCGGGACAGACGGCAGGGCTTGAGCATTTTCCGGCGGACGCACTGCTAGATGCGCCGACAAAGGTGACGGCATGCCCTGACGGGCTGAGCGCAGAGCGCGAGGCTCTGTACGGATTGGAGGATAATTATGGCAGCGACAAACTGTGAAATGTGCAGTTATTATGTATATGACGAGGAGTCCGAGTGTTATGTGTGCGACATGGACTTGGACGAGGACGACCTTGTGAAATTTTTGCAGGGCACCAATGACAGATGTGCGTACTTTTCGATGAATGACGAGTATGCGGTTGTAAGAAAACAGATGTGACGATGTGTTTTGTCGGCTGTTCTGTTCATTAATAAAAAAGATGAGGTAATTTATGTTTCGTTTAATTTCAGATGGTTCCTGTGACCTTGGCACAGAGCGCGCAAAAAAATATGATATAGATGTCGTTCCTTTTTATGTCTCCTTCGACGAGAAGCAGTACGACAGGGAGATTGTCGACATAGGAATACGCGATTTCTATGAGAGAATGGTGAGGGACAAGGGAGTTTACCCTAAATCGTCCATGCCGTCAGTCGACGACTATGTGAACGCATTTATGCCGTATGTAAAAAAAGGCGAGGAGATTTTGTGCCTGTGCATCACCACCAAGTTCTCGGGCTCCTACAACTCGGCGATGAACGCGAAGAACATGATACTCGAGGATTACCCTGACGCGGTCATCGAGGTTATGGACACGCAGGTCGACACCGTTTTGCAGGGAATATTCACACTCGAGGCGGCGAGAATGAGAGATGCGGGCTGGAGCCTTTCCGATACAGTAAAGAGACTTAACGAGATGATACCTCATTCGAGAATACTGTTCACGGTCGGCTCGATGGACTATCTTGTGCACGGCGGAAGAGCCGGAAAGACAGCCGGAATAATCGCCGGAACGCTCGGACTCAAGCCGATGATCATATTGAAGGACGGGGAAATCTTCTCCGGCGGAATAGCACACGGCAGAAAGAAGTCCATGCTCAAGGTTATAGACCTCATGCACAAGTACTTTGCCGAGACGGGTGAGAATATCGACGACTATGTTATCGTTGTCGGCTTTGGCTACGACGAGGAGGAGGCTGTGCGCTTCAGGGATATGGTTCAGGCTGACACGGGAAGAAATGATATCGACATATTCCAGATTGGTGCGACCATCGCGGTTCACACAGGACCTTATCCGCTTGGGGTCGGCATACTCAGAAAAGCGTTTTAACAATTTTGAAATAAAGTTCAAACAAATCTGCAACAAATAATTTTTATCATAAGCTCTGAAAATATTGGGAGTGGAGATTATAAATTAACGATGAAGAAAATAAAACCATTGCCCCACATTAAGCCGGGTTATCAGATGCTCCTTTTTGTGGTGACGCTTATTGTGGGGGGCTTAGCGATAATATTGAGCGGTGCAGGGCAGGTATCAATTATTTTGATGATAGCTGTCGATGCAGCCGCTTTTTGCCTTTTGAGCCTTTCGATATACTATATAATCAGATATTTTGTGCGCGATGTGAAGGATATTAAGAAAATGGTTGTAAGCCGGTACAGGGTCGTCAACTATCTTTCGGAAAATTACAAGGACAGAAGCTTTATTTTTGCTGTTCCGGGCTTCGCGGTAAACTGTCTGTTCACGCTGTTCAATGCCTTTATCGGAGTGAGGGCGTTCTCGGCATGGTACATATCGCTTGCGGTCTACTATGCAATGCTCGGGATAATGCGGTTTAAATTCCTGAACCAGGAGCTTATGCTGCGCCGAGGGGATAAGGAGCGCTCATCGGCGCTCAGGGAATGGAAAGTGTTCCTGCACATGGGTATTCTTCTTATACTTATGAGTATTGCGCTAAGCGGAATGGTCATTCTCATGGTGCGCGGCGGCTACGGAAAAAGCTACCCGGAGTACATAATATATGTTGTGGCGCTGTACACCTTCATAAAGCTCATAACCTCGATTATAAATATGGTGAAGGCGGGTAAATATAAATTGCCGCAGCTAATGGGACTTAGAAATATAGGCTATGCTGACGCGCTCGTGTCTATGCTGTCGTTGCAGACGGCGATGTTTGCGGCGTTTGACAATGGCAATGTTACATTCCGAGAGCTTATGAACTCCATAACCGGGGCATGCGTGTGCGTGATGGTGATTGGAATTGGCGTGTCGATGGTGTGCATCGGGGCATCGAATATAAAAAAGGTGAATGTGAAGGAGTGAGGCTATGTTCTTTAAAGATGACAATACCTACAACGATATAAGGGAAAAATCATTAAACCAGTGGCTTGACGAGATGGAGAAGCACGAGGACATCGCGGTGCGCGGCGGTGTGAAGCTGACACGCGAGTATGTGCAGCACCTGAAGGACGAGATAGAGAGATTGAAGGGTGAGAACGAACTGAAGAACAGCTATCTCAAAAAGATGGGCGGGAGAAAATAGAAAAAAGCATTTTATTACAAAAAAGGGTGGTTTGACCTTTAAGAGGAGGACGCTGCTTGACAAGGCTTCAAAGGAGCTGTCGGAGAAGGCGGACAAGCTTACGGCTACAGGTGAGACTTCTTTGTTTGAGAAGGCTGCGGCAAGCGGCAGCACGAAGGACATCACCTCGACGGTCAGCGACATGGTTGAGCAGTATAACCAGACATTAAAGCAGCTCGGGACATCGGGCGATGTCATGGGTAAGCTCTACAAGCAGGAGCTCTCGGCGATTTTTGAGGATAACAAGGAGACCTTAAAGAGCGTCGGCATCACGCAGGAGAAGGATGGAAGCCTGACCGTCGATGAGAAGGTACTTCAAAGTGCGGATATTGACACCTTGAAGAAGGTTTTCGGAAACGGCAGCGATTTCGGTTCGAGACTTGGCACTGTGAGCGGATATGTCAACAAGTATGCCTCAGCCAATCTTGACAGCGTTACCAGCTGGTACGGCTCAAACGGCAAGGCATACGAGTCCGGCGTTTACACTTCAAAATATAATTTCCTGGGATAGAATGTATGAGCGTTACAATTAATTTATCATCGGGCATAGATGTGAAGCCTGACAGATATAATTATAAAAACTATGTGCCGTTTGATGTTAGGGTATAAAAAAATGAACAAATAGGAAGTAATTAAATGAGGAAAGTCCCCGGCTTGTGAATTGATATGCCCGAAAAAGAGAGAACATATCAAGCAGCAGTAAGCTGGGGACTTTTTGTATTTAAGAATTAGTTTTGCCGAATTTTACCGACGGTATGTACACCATAAGTGCGATAAATATGAGCACTGCCGTGGTCGACAGGCTGATTGGGTAGGCGAGCATTAGTGCGCCGAAGGTTTTGTGTGCGGCAAAGTAGGTGTACACCCACACAATTCTCACGGCGCACACGCCGAGGATTGTGAGTATTGCAGGGACAAGCGATATTCCGAAGCCGCGCAGATACCCGGACATTATCTCGTATATCATGCTGAAAATATATGCAGTGAAAATCAGTAAAAGTCTTGTGTAGCCGAGCTCGATTACCTGCGGGTCGTTGTTAAATATGGACAGCAGGAATTTTCCGCAAAGGAGAATGACCACGATGGAGGTGAGGCAGGTGACTGCCGCCTCGCAAAGGCACAGGATAAGCGTGCGCTTGCAGCGTTTTATCTGCTTTGCACCGTAGTTCTGACCGACAAAGGTTGTACATGCCTGACTGAACGAGTTGAATATGTAGTATACAAAAATTTCTATGTTGTAGGCGGCGCTCGAGGCTGCGATTACAACGGTTCCGAGGCTGTTTATTGCCGCCTGGATAACGATGTTCGCAAGGTTGAACACCGCACTCTGTATTCCGGCAGGCAGACCTATTCTAATGATTTTTCCGAGACATTCGCGGTCAATTCCAAGCTTTTTCACATAAATATGTATGACCTTGTCCGTGTGCATAAGCCGTACAAATAACACTGCGGAGCTCACGGTGTTGGATATGACGGTTGCGATGGCGACACCGTTCACGGTCATTTTGAGCAGCACCACAAAGAAAAGATTTAACAGGACGTTCAATATTCCCGACAGGGCAAGCGCCTGTAACGGAATTTTCGTGTCGCCGGTGCTTCTGAATATCGCCGCCTCGAAATTGTACAAAAATATGACGGGCATGCCGAGAAGATAAATTCTTATATACATGAGCGCGTAGTCGAACACGTCGTCCGGGACATTGAGTAACTTTAATATGCTTCCGATAAAAAGCTCGCCGAGTATTGTGACGAGCAGCCCGCCGATGAGCGAGGTTATGATTGAGGTGTGAACCGCCTTTTGGACGGTCTTGCTGTCGCCCCCGCCCGATGGCGTTGGATATGATGACATTGGTTCCGAGGGAAATTCCGATAAACAGGTTCAAAAGCATACCGATAATCGGTGTGTTTGCGCCGACTGCGGCTATGGCTGCCGTCCTGTCGGTCGATGCGAAATTGCCGACAATCGCGATATCCGATGCGTTAAATAACTGCTCAAGTATTCCGGTGGCAGCGACAGGCAGCGCGTAGAGCGGAAGCTTGTTCTATATGCTGCCGTTTAACATGTCGAGCTGTTTTTTTGATGAACTCATAGAGAGGACTCCTTTTTATACGTTGTATTGCGTGGCTATGTTGAGGAAACCGTTGACCTGCGCTGCGGTTTGGCGCTCGCTAAAGCAGGTGTGCCCGGTGTCGAGCGCCGCGATTTCTTTCATCTCTTCTTCTGACAGTTCAAAGTCGAAGATGTCGATGTTCTCCCTCATGCGGATAGGGCTGGCGGATTTGACGACGGGCACAATGCCGCGCTGTGTCAGCCAGCGGAGCACAATCTGGGCGACGGATTTGCCGTGTTTGTCCGCGAGAGCGAGCAGGAGCTCATTTTTCCAGAGAGCGTCCGACCCGGCTGACAGCGGAGACCATGCCTGCATCAGGATTTTCTGCTCCTTCAGATACTGCAATTCATCTTCACGCTGGAAGAAGGCGTTACATTCGAGCATGTTTACGGCAGGGCGTGTTTTGTTGAAAAAAAGGTACAAATCCACATAGTCGAGGTCGAGCCGTTGTAATGAACGCTCAAAGCCGGCCTTTGCGCGCTCGTAGCTCGTGTCCGTAATCCACAGCTTGGTCGTCACAAACAAATCCTCACGTTTAACAAGCGAGCGCTTTATGGCGCGTCCGACAGCCGCCTCATTTTCATAAGCCGCCGCCGTGTCAATCAGACGGTATCACGCGCCGATAGCCTCGCACACAGCCTCCTCACATTCGCTCTCGTCCGTCATACGGAACACCCCATAACCGATAGGCGGCATGGAAATGCCGTTGTTTAGTTTGATATAGTTATTCGCAGTACTCATACAATCCTCCACATAATTATGCATGTCTTTTTCATGCTGTATTATAAAATCTATGCAATGCAATAGCAAATACCTATTAACTATGATATTATATAGATAAAAGGCATAGTAAAAATATGTTATAAAAAGTATAGCATAAAAAGAACAGTACTTTTATTGCTATGTGTGCAGACGTAATGGAGTGTGTACAATAACTAGTATTTATATCAGTCAAAACATGCCTGTGCTCCATTGCCATGTATAATGAGATATGTCTATGCATATTGCGACTTTTGGGAGAGACTTAGATGTTCTTAGGACTCTGCTGTAAGCTCAGCCAAATCCGGCATGGATGCCGGATTAGAAGCAATGCATACAAGGAGGTATGCTTTGCTTCGGTGGCGTCCGTCTTTATTTTTTAATCAGAGTGCTTAGAACATCTTAGTCACGAACAACGGAGTCAATATGTATAGACATATCTCATTATACATTCATAACATATATGGCATGTTTTGACTCACATAACAACCGGAAAAGGAGGCACTCACATGGACATCAGGGTACTGCGCTACTTCCTCGCCGTCGCCAGCGAGGAGAACATCACGAAGGCTGCACAGAGCCTTCACATCGCACAGCCGTCGCTCTCAAAACAGATTATGGAGCTTGAGAACGAACTTGGCAGGAAGCTTTTAGTCCGCGGAAAAAAGAAGGTGATGCTCACACAGGAGGGACATCTGCTAAGGAAGAGGGCGGAGGAGCTTGTTGCGCTCATGGAAAAGACGGAGCGGGAGCTCGCCTCGGACGATGAGGAATTGTCGGGAGAATTATATATAGGAGGAAACGCCACAGCTTCGGTGCTTGAGGTCGCCGCGCAGCTTCGGAAGGAGCATGAGAATGTGAAGTTCCATTTTTACAGTGGGGACGCGGCTGACGTTCTGGAAAGGCTCGACCACGGAAATCTTGATTTTGCGATTATGCTTGAGCCGGTGGACACGGTAAAATATGATTTTATATCGCTCTCGGGCGGCTCGGAGTGGGGACTGCTCATGGAGAGCGGCTGTGAGCTTGCAGGGGAGCGGGCGGTGTGCCGGGAGGAACTCGTGAGGGCTTCCGCTGATACTGCACCAGAGAATTGGTTTGCAGGAGGAGATTGCACACTGGGCGCAGACGAGCCTCGAGCGAATGAACATCGTGGCGACCTACAATGTCGTCCACGGAAGCCCGATAGCTTATGTGGAGAGCGGGCTCGGATATTTTCTCACGACGAAGGACCTGCTTGCGCCGAAGCTCGACGATAACGTGTGCTTCCGCCCGCTAAATCCGCCGCTCACGACAAAGTATGCGCTTGTCTGGAAGAAGCATGCGGTGTTCGGAAAGGTGGCAGAGGCTTTTCTGGGGAGAATGAAATGATATTACCCTCGTCCTCGAATATTCGGCTGCCATATTTAGCGCAGCCCCGATTCGTGGCGAGCTTTGCGAAAAACTTATTTACCGCTTGAAAGTTTGATATAGAGGGCAAGGCGGTAAAGTTCGATTAAAATATGGAGTAATAGAACTTTTTTTACCGCTTTATTGAAAATAAAGTCAATCAGGCGGTAATGTCCAATTAAAAGCAGAGAATCTGCAATTTTCCTGTTGGTCGTAATCAGGTAAAACGTGGTTGGAAGCGGCAATAAGTACATAAAACATGATATTGACAAAAATAGGCGGGTGGGGTACAATCAATTTATGTGAATACAATTAATTTGTTATCGAAAATATAACTATCACTGGTATTCACAAATATAAATATCCGGGAGGGATAGGCGAATGAAAAGGTTTTTTAAGTACATTGCGGTGCTGTTAAGCTTTGTGATGGTATTTTCACTCAGCGGTTTTGCGGCATTGCAGACGGCAACAAATGTATTTGCGGCGGATAGTCCAAGCGCAGGGGATAACTCGGGAACGGGTTCTAAGAGTCCAAGCGCGGGGAACAACACAGGAGACAATACAGGTTCTGGAAGTCCAAGCGCGGGGAACAACACAGGAGACAATACTGGTTCAGATAGTCCAAGCGGGGGAGATAATACAGGCGACAACCAAGATGATTTAAAGGTTGATGACCTTGAATATGAGATTAACCCAGATGGACAGACAATTACTATTACAAAGTATACAGGAGGCTATAATTCAACAATAAATGTACCTGCTGAGATTAATGGAAAGAAAGTTACGACTATTGGTACAAATGCTTTTAAGGACGCTCATGGCTGTAGAATTTACATTTCGGAAGGAGTTACCACTATAAAGGCAGGAGCGTTTTATTGTTCACAGGCATCACAAATCCATTTTCCAAGTACTATAGAGGTTGTGGAAGATGAGGCATTCTTTACACAGACAATAAGAACAGTCGTCTATGGCTATAGAGGAAATATAATTGAGAAGGTAGCAAGTGTTGATTTGGATTGGAATTACTGTGTATTTTATGCGGTAGATATTCCTGACCCGGTATTTAATGGATTGTCATATAAGATAAATGAAGATGATACAATATCCATAACGGGATACGTTGGCAGTGAAACAGAGATAGTTATACCATCTGAAATTGAGGGAAGAAGGGTAACTGACATAGGTAGATATGCATTTTATGCTTCAGAGTTAACTAAGGTTACTATTGAAACAGGGATTGAGAGCATTTCAAGGTTTGCATTCTATCGTAGCACCTCATTGACAGATATCAATATACCAAATAGTGTAGTTAAGATAGATATGGGAGTATTTAGTGGTTGTGGGAAAATTAAAAAACTGGTTATTCCGGATAGTGTTGTGATATGTGATAATGATGCATTTAATATTTCTAATGGCAGAGAATTGACAGCGGGTCCTATTGGAAGTGGGTGTGATATTGAATACGGCTGGACGGAGAAGCTTCCTGACGCAGCTTTTTGCAATACACCTAATTTGATTGAAGTATGGATTGCAGATTCAGTAACAAGTATAGGTGAACATGCATTTTCAGCATGTTATCAGCTTAAAAAAATACACTTACCTGATAACCTCAAGGAGATTTCACGATATGCATTTAATTCATGTCCGATTGAGCAGATAACAATACCTGCAGGAGTTGACAGATTAAATGAAAAGACGTTTGACTCGTGCAAAAAGTTGACAAGTGTAACTATATTGGGTGGAGCCACGGTTATAAATGACAATGCATTTAGTAATTGTACAAGCCTTACAACCATATATGGTTTAACAAGTTCCGATGCTGAGCGTTTTGCGAAGGAAAACAATATAACTTTTGAATCCATCGGCATATATGAGAAGCCAACAGAGCCGGATACTGAGGCGCCGACAGATACCCCATCTAAGCCTGAGACCCCTATCGACAGCGACGTTCTCGACAGCATCAACAACGGCGAGAAGGTAGTGACAAAGGAAGTCGAGGCAGGAAAAGGAAGTGTCGTTCCAACTGATTTTGTGGCAGCGGCAATCGAGAAGGGGGCACAGCTTGTACTCGAGGTTAAGGGAACGGACGGAAATCCGCTTGTAAAGTACACCTTCGACGGAAGCAAGTTTACAAAGGCACCTGATGCCAACTTCAAGCTTGATGTAGCCTGCGGCGAGAAGAACGCAGTGACAGCCAAGATTAAGGAGCAGTTAAATACAGCAGATGAAAATTCACTTTTCCTCTGCGATTTCGAGCACTCAGGCGAATTGAACGGAGAGCTTGCGGTTACTGTATATCCTAACTACGACAACGGAACAGAGTTAAAGCTGTTCTACTACAACGAGGCGACAGGCAAAGCAGAAGATATGGGACAGACAGTGAAGGTTGAGAACGGTGAAGTTACATTTACCGTGACACATTTCTCGTCATATCTTCTTGTCAAGGCATCGGACATCAAAAATGACGTAACACCGGGCGAGCCTGAGAACCCGAGCCAGACCGAGCCGGGCAATGACCCAAGTGAGCCGGGGACAACAAACCCGGATACAACACCAAGCGAGACACAGCCTGCTCAGCCGGAGACTACAGCTAACCAGACTGAAACAGAGCCGTCATCAACCGAGCCTGAGAGCGGAAACTATGTTGCACCTTCAACAGGAGCAGGTGCAGGCTCAGCGGCAGCACTTGTCGGCGTGATGCTCATGGCATGCGGAGTGGCAGGAGTATGCGTTGGGAAGAGAAAGAAGTAATCTGGAAAACAATTAAAAAATTGGAATAATTACAAATCACAGCCATTACGGAGATTAAGTTCTCTGTAATGGCTTTTTGCTTTATGGCAAAGAACGTCATTGGAGGTCTATTGAATATTTTGAATATTTTTGAAGAGAAATCTTGACAGTCGCAATAAAAGTTGTATAATAGTCGTAACAGAACCCACCACGCCTCTGGTTTTCACGCGCAACCCGGTGGGACTTTTTTATTTATGGAGTGTTTATGTATCAATATCCTAAGCAAATTTTGACAATGGAACAACAGGTTCAATCATATATTGATGCGGGAATGGTAATTACTTCCCGTGCAGATGTGGAAAATGCATTAAAGTTAGTTGGATTTTACCGTTTGCGCGGATACTCTTTCCACTTATATAATAATGCTACAAAGAAGTATGCTCCGGGAACAAGGTTTGAGGATATTTTAAAGCTGTATCAATTTGATAGGGAATTAGCAGGATTGATTTTTTCTATGATTTCCAAGATTGAAGTATCTTTGAGGGTACGATTAGTGGAAGCATTGCTTATACACGGAGACCCACTTGTGTTGCAGGATTCGTCAATTTTTAAAGATAAAAAGCTGTATTGGCAGAATATGTCTACCATAGCATCAGAGATTGCTCGTTCTAATGATGTGTTTATCAAACACAATTTTGATAATCATGAGGGAGAGGTGCCTGTATGGGCAACGGTTGAGGTTCTTTCTTTTGGTACGCTATCAAAGATAATTAAGAATTTGAAAACAGGTATTGGAAGCTCGTATGCCATATTAGCAGCTAATTACCAATATAAATCGAAAAAGGGAAATTTGGTAAATCCATCACAGAAAATGCTTGCTTCATGGATACAGAGTGTTTCAGTATTGCGTAATATGTGTGCTCATAATTCGAGAATATACAATCGAACCATACATACCGCACCGGAAATTCCAGATGTAGATAAAGTCACACCCACACCTGCACATAGTGGATTGTATCAAGCTTTGCTGGCAATGAAATATCTAAGATTGTCAGATGAAGAATGGATAGTATTTGTAGATGAATTTGATAAGCTGCTTCAAAAGTACAAAAGTATAATCAGTATTACGGCAATGAATCTTCCAACAGAATGGAAAGCACATTTGAGTGTTTAGAATCTGTTCTACTGCATAAAATAATAAGGCAGACCTAACCAAGCATTCCATGCTCAACCCGGTTAGGCTTTCGGCGAAGTGTTACGATAAGCACTTCGCCATTTTTATTTTGATGGAATTGATCTGAGTATAAACAAGAGCTGGCTCCCAGTGTTTGAGGAATCCAGCTCTTTAAAATTAGTTTGAATCATTTTCTAATGTTTCTAATAAAGAATTGAAGTCGATAGAGGCTCTAACAGGAATGCCATGGTAGTTTCCATGGATATACTGATTTCTAAGGTTAGTGTTTTTATGGATTTTGCTATCGTAAT
>CAMEEX010000024.1 GCA_945915235.1 uncultured Clostridia bacterium
CTGTGGCTGGACGATGAGCAGAGTCCTAAGAACATCTAAGCTCCTCCCAAAAGTCGCAATATGCATAAATATAACACGTTATACACAATTAAAGTTATAGAGCATGTTTTGACACCCACAGCATTATCAAATATATATTATATTGTTTTTGAAAATGATATATCACTTGTGTACTTGGCAGGTGATATATCATTTTTATTCAGGACATTAAAGGCGCAGGTGAAGTTGATTTTGCGTTTGTATACGATTATAATTAACTATGGTATACTATGTATAAAAGATTGTATTATATAATATATAGAAATGATTTAGAGAATTATGAAGCTCAAGTTTGAGGCTAAACAGTTGTGCGATTTTACTATATTGCAAGCTGGGTGATTTTTTGCCCGCAATAGTTCAGTTTTACTGAACTATTGTGTTTATCGGCTGTATTTTAGCCGATTATGCACCGTTGCGTAGCAAAATGCATGCGAGTAATAGTTCAGCAAAGCTGAACTAATGTGCCCAGCGGCAATATAGCAAAATTGCACAACGTCCCGTGTCAATACGAGTTTCACAATTCCGCACACTTATTTACGAGGTGACAATCCATGAGAACAAGAGAGGATGCATTAAGCTACGGGCTTACATTTCCGAACACCTACAAGGAGGCGCCGTTTCACGACCAGAACTGGGAGCTTGTGAGGGTGCAGGGGAGCAAAAAGGCATTCCTGTGGGTGTATGAGAAGGACGGATATATCAATCTGAATGTGAAGGTCGACCCGGAGTGGAGGGATTTCTGGAGGAAAGCCTACGCTGCGGTGCAGCCGGGATACCATCAGAACAAGGAGCACTGGAATACCATCATACTTGACGGCTCCATACCCGATGACACGATACGGGATATGATAGCGGAGAGCTACGCGCTGATTTCGGACAATCCGACCAAGAGAATATATGAGGCGGTCAAGCGTATTCCGAAGGGCATGGTCGCTACCTACGGTCAGGTTGCTTACATGGCAGGTGACAGGAAGATGGCGCGCGCTGTCGGCAATGCGCTTCACAGAAACCCTGATCCGGTCAATATACCGTGCTTCCGCGTGGTCAACTCGAAAGGCGAACTCTCGGGCGCGTTCGCGTTTGGTGGGGAAGATGAGCAGGCGAGGCGGCTGAAAGCTGACGGAATAGAGGTTGTGGACGGCAGGGTCGACTTGAAAAAATTCGGTTATACAGGCAAGTGACGGCTTGGGAACGATTGAGTGCTTCACGGAACAAAAAATTATAAAATAATGATTAAATAAATTGACAAAACAATATGATGTGAGTATGATATTCAATGTTTAAATTTAAGAATGTATATTTAATAGGAAGAAATACACTTTTGTAAATCTATTCTTGATGATTATGATGCAATTTTCGCAGTTTTGGTGATGGTATCATAATTTATATTCAGGAAGGTGAATTGAATGAATACGGATTATATCAGAAAAGATTATGACAATATACAGCAGATGTACCAGGAGCGAATAGGCTTTCTGATGAAAGGCGATAAGGAAAATATATGTACGCTCTATATTGATGTGACGGACAACAGAATGTTAGCCATACTGTCACATGGGCACAAGCTGCTTGAGGACGATATGAAGGATATGCGGGTTATAGACTGGCTGGAGAAAAGAATATATCCTTTTATCGTGTATGAGGACAATCTAAAAGAGTTTAAGCAGAAGTTTACGCGTGTCAATCTGCTGCACGAGTTTGAGCTGGGAAATTCAAAGATGGATTTTGTGCACAGCTACCTTCTCGATGGTATGGTCAAACTCTACAGTGTCAAGGTGAATATGTTCAAAAATCCGTATAACGGGCATGTGGAGGCTTATGTTATATGGAGAGATCAGACTGAGAAATATATCGACATGCGGATAAGGGAAATTCTGTATCAGATAGACTATACGGCACTGGCACTCATAGATATAGACAAGGGAAATCTCTATTTTCGAACAAGCCATTTTGCCGGAATGGATATAGATGAGAACGTGTCCATACCTTACGATGAACTTGTTCATCGGATGGCGGATACGAGAATTGCGCCGAAGAATAAGGAGTTGTTTTTAAGCTGCACGAGGTTAAATGACCTTCTTGACAACATGAACATAGCGGGGCAGTACTCTTTCAGCGTATACAATTTTCTTGGGAAGGTGGAGCGCTACAGCTACTACTGGTTTGACAAGGATAAGAAAATTCTTTTGTGCGTTATCGAGGACATGACCAAGGAGATGGAGACAGACCCGGTAACGGGCGCACTCAACCGCGCCGGATTTTTCAACAGGGTGGAGAAGATACTTGAGAACAACAGGGACAGAAGATTTGCCATCATATATTTTAACCTGAAGGACTTCAAGGCGATAAACGATATGTTCGGCTATGAGACCGGGGACGCAATTCTCATGGAGGGTATCAATGCACTGGCAGTAAGTTTCCTAAAGCCGCTTGCCATCTCAAGAATAGAGGCGGACCGATTTGTCGTGCTGGTAGATGTAAAAAATCTTGATTTAAAGAGGCTGCCGGACATACTTCACAGAACCTACAGTCAGGGAGATATAAAGGCAGATTTATATGGAAGATGCGGCATCTATTACATACCGGAGAACTGTGACAGCAGCGTGTCTGATATGTGTGACAAGGCTAAACTTGCGAAGCTGTACATACCTAATCAGTATGTCAAGCCTTATGAAATATTTGACGAGAACATGGCGTTTGACTATGTTCAGCGAAGTTTTGCACTCATACATCTCGACGATGCGATAAAGAATGATGAGATTAAGGTGTATTACCAGCCGATATATGACGCGTGGACGAACAAAATCGTGTCTGCGGAGGCGCTTGTGCGCTGGGTGTCACCTGACAGGGGAGTCATACTTCCGGGAAAATTCATTCCGGCTCTGGAGGAGAGCGGTCATATAAGCAAGCTGGATGCGTATATACATCGCAGCGTCAGCAGTTTTCTTGAGGAACGCTACAAGAACAACAAGCCTGTTGTCAGGGTGGCGATAAACCTCTCGAGAATGGATCTGATGAACGATGAGATTATGAAACTTATCGTAAATGATATTAACAGCTCTGAGATGCCGAACAACATGATAAGCTATGAGGTCACGGAGTCGGCTTACGCGTCGGTCTCCGAGATGGGAATTGATTTCCTTCTAAAGCTTCACGACAACGGTGTTACCCTGCTTGTCGATGATTTCGGAAGCGGTGTGTCCTCGTTCAGTACCATAAGAGATTACGATTTTGATATTATTAAGCTTGATATGGGCTTTATCCAGAAGATTGGAAACAACAAGAAGAATAACAACATCGTGATTTCACTCATAGAGCTGGCGCACCGCCTAGACATGAAGGTGGTCGCAGAGGGCGTTGAGACAAAGGAGCAGGCGGATTTTTTAAAGAACTACGGCTGCGATTATATCCAGGGTTATTACTTTTCGAAGCCTCTTCCGCAGGAGGAGTTTGAGAGGAAACTTGAGGAAAATTTTAAGGAAAATTATTAAACGGTTATTGACATTTAGGATACTTGGAAATACAATAATTGCAAATGCAACTATTGGAGGCACAAGTAATGTTAAAGAGAATATTTTCTTATATGAAACAGTATAAGAAATATGCATATCTTGCCTTATTGTGCATCGGTATCGAGGTCGTGCTCGAGCTGATGGTTCCGATGCTCATGGCGGATTTGATTGACTATGGCGTAGCTAACGCGGATATTCCCTACATTTATACCAAGGGAATACAGATGGGAGGCTGCGCCATTCTTGCGCTTATTTTAGGAATTGGAAGCTCGAAGTTCTCTGCACTTGCGGGGCAGGGACTCGGCGCTAATATCCGAATGGCGGAATACGAGAAGTTACAGTCCTACTCATTTTCAAATATCGACCATTTCAGGGTTTCCTCGCTTGTCACGAGACTTACAAGCGATGTGACGAACATACAGAATTCGGTATCAACGGGAATGAGGCCGTTTGGAAGAAGCCCGGTCATGCTGATTGTGGCGACCTCGGTGGCATTCTCCATCAATTCGACACTTGCGTTGGTGTTTCTTGTGGCATTGCCGATACTTGCGGCTATGCTTATCGCAATCATAGTTCATATCAGACCGCTGTACTCTAAGATGCAGACCGCAATCGACCTTGTAAACCGTACCGTCGGTGAGAACCTCACGGCGATCCGTGTCGTGAAGGCGTATGTGCGCGGCGACTACGAGATTGAGAAGTTCGAGCAGGTCAACGACAATCTCAAAAACCAGTCGGAGAACGCATTCAAGAGCGCGGTTTTGAACATGCCTGCAATGCAGCTTGTCATGTACTCGACGATAATTGGAATACTTCTGCTCGGAGGTCATCTTGTGAAGGCGGGAGAGCTCGGAATAGGCCAGCTCACAAGCTTTTTGAGCTATGTACTTCTCATACTCAACTCGCTTATGATGATGTCAAACGTATTTCTTATGATGACTCGTTCACTCGCATCGGGTGCGAGAATTATGGAGGTGCTCGATGAGAAGATTGACATAACGGACGAGCTTGCGAGAGATATAACCGTGGAGCGCGGTGAGATAGAGTTCGATCATGTGAGCTTTAAGTACAAGGAGGAGGCCACAGAGTATGTCCTCTCCGACATATCCTTTCACATAGAGCCGGGGCAGACGGTCGGAATTATCGGGCAGACGGGCTCGGCTAAGACGACGCTTGTACAGCTTATCCCGAGACTCTACGATGTAAACGAGGGAGTTGTAAAGGTTGACGGTGTCGATGTGAAGGAGTATCCGATGAGACATTTGAGAGATGCCATCGCAATGGTTTTGCAGAAGAACACGCTTTTTTCGGGCTCCCTGCTGTCAAATCTTAAATGGGGCAACGAGGATGCCACGATGGAGGAGATTGAGGAGGCATGCCATATCGCCTGTGTCGACGAGTTTATCGACAGACTATCCGACGGCTACGACACGGAGATGGGACAGGGCGGCGTTAATGTCTCGGGAGGACAGAAGCAGAGAATATGTATCGCGAGGGCAATCCTTAAAAAGCCCAAGGTGCTCATTCTCGACGACTCCACGAGCGCCGTCGACACTGCGACTGAAGCCAAAATACGTGAGGGTCTTGCAAAGAAGCTTCCTGATATGACCAAGATTATAATTGCACAGCGAATATCCTCGGTGCGCCACGCAGACCAGATTATCATTCTTGATAAGGGAAGGGTAAACGGCATCGGAACGCACGAGAGCCTTCTCGCCACCAACAGGATATATCAGGAAATATACGACTCACAGAAGGAGGGGGCAGATTTATAATGGCAAAATATGTTGGATATAAAAGACCAAAGGACACGAAAAAGACCATGAAGCATCTGCTCGTCTACCTCGGCTTTCACAAATGGTCGTTCGCGCTTGTGGCGCTTCTGGTGTTCATAAGCGCCGGCGCAAATATTATGGGAACCTATCTTTTAAAGCCCGTAATCAATAAATTTATCGTTCCGGGGGATACCGCGGGGCTTATAAGGGCTGTCATTTCAATGGGTGTCATGTACCTTTGCGGTGCGCTCGCAACCTTCGCCTACAACAGGCTGATGGTGATTACCTCGCAGAAGGTCATAAAGGAGATAAGAAACGACCTTTTCGCGCACACGCAGAAGCTTCCGCTCAGCTATTTTGACGCACATTCACACGGCGAGCTGATGAGCCGCTTCACCAACGATGTCGACACGGTTCAGGAGGCCATGAACAGCAGCTTTGCCATGATAATACAGAGCTTCATGCAGCTTTTCGGAACGATTGTTATGATGATGATATTAAGCGTAAGACTGTCGCTCATCGTTATAGTGTTTCTCCTGCTCATGTTCGTGTTCATCAAGATAAACGGCAAGCAGAGCAAAAAATATTTTAACAGGCAGCAGGCGGAGCTCGGCAGGATAAACGGTTTTGTGCAGGAGATGATGGCAGGTCAGAAGGTCGAGAAGGTGTTCAACCACGAGGCGAAGGACTTCGAGCGGTTCTGCGAGATGAATGAGAGCCTGAGAAAAGAGTCGACCAAGGCGCTGACTTCTGCGGGAAGAATGGTTCCGTCGATAGTGACGCTTTCCTATTTTAACTATGCGGTATCGGCTTGTGTCGGCGGACTTATGACCATAAAAGGCTTGTTGAACCTCGGAACACTCTCTGCGTACCTTGTGTATGTGCGCCAGAGCGCGATGCCGTTAAACCAGTTCACGCAGCAGGTCAACTTCCTTCTCTCGGCGTTGTCGGGTGCGGAGCGCATATTTGAGATGATGGACGAGAAGCCGGAGATAGACGAGGGAACGGTCACACTCTGCAACGCGGTGAGGACGCCTGTCGGAGAGTTAGAGGAGTGTGAGGAGAGAACAGGGCTGTTCGCGTGGAAGGTGCCGGGAACTCCTTCTCTTGTAGAGTTGAAAGGCGATGTCCGTTTTAAGGACGTGGTGTTCGGCTATGTGCCTGAAAAACGGGTTTTAAACGGAATATCGCTCTTTGCGAAGCCGGGACAGAAGATTGCTTTTGTCGGCTCAACGGGTGCAGGAAAGACAACCATAGTAAACCTCGTGAACAGATTTTATGAGATACAGTCGGGAACAATCACCTACGACGGCATAGATATCAAGGACATTAAGAAGGACGACCTGCGCCGCTCGCTCGCAATGGTCATTCAGGAGACACATCTTTTCACGGGAACCATAGCGGATAATATAAGATACGGAAACCCCGACGCGACCGACGAGGAGGTAAAGGAGGCGGCAAGGATAGCCAACGCGGACTCCTTTATAAAATGGCTGCCGGAGGGCTATGACACGATGCTCTACTCAGACGGCGGAAATCTCTCGCAGGGTCAGAGACAGCTTCTTTCCATAGCCAGAGCTGCGGTTGCGAAGCCGCCGGTGCTCATTCTCGACGAGGCGACAAGCTCGGTCGACACGAGAACGGAGCGTCTTATCGAGAAGGGAATGGACGCAATCATGGAGGACAGAACTGTGTTTGTAATAGCTCACAGGCTGTCGACGGTCAGAAACTCCAAGGCAATAATGGTGCTCGAGAAGGGCGAGATAATAGAGAGAGGAAGCCACGAGGAGCTGCTCGCGCAGGAGGGAAGATATTACAGACTCTATATGGGGCAGTTTGAACTGGAGTAGACATATGGAAAAATACCTGTGGAATATTAGATTGAAAGGAATTTTGTGGCATGGATAAAGACGGATTGGGTAGTGCTTTTCTGAGGGTGGAGCTGCTAAGAAGACAGATGCTCAGACCACATTTTATTGAGCTGGGGCTTACGGTCGGGCAGGGGCAGCCGAGGATACTTAGGACGCTCCGAAATAAGGGCTCAATGAGCCAGAGGGAGCTTGCTGACCTGTGTGTTCTTGACGTCACCACGATGTCGAGGACGCTTGACAAGCTTGAGAAGATGGGGCTTGTAAAGAGGACTGACAATCCCGAGTGCAGGCGCTCATGGGTCATATCGCTCACACCTGAGGGCGAGGAGAAAGCGGATAAGGTTATTGAGCTTTTCAAGATGGCTGACGAGGTATTCTCAGACGGCATGACGGCGGAGGAGATTGAGAAGCTGTATGATATGCTTGATGTTATCGAAAGAAATATCGAGAAGCATGGAGAGCAATAGAAAAGTTTACTAAACAACTAATATAGTAATAAAATAATGTTTCAGAATTATTGTCTAATTGGGCTGCCTTATCGGGCAGCCCAGTCTTTATTTCTGGAATATGTCACGCATTAATGGTGAATATACTGGTCTTTATTCCATAATATGTTCGCATTTGAGGTTATGACGGTGCCCATGCGTGTTGGGTATTCCACGGTCTTTACAAAATGAAAACCGCATTTTTCCTGAACGCGTGCGGATTGTCTGTTGGTCCGGAAATACAGGTAGGTTACAAAGTCGAGCCCGCAGTCCTCAAAAAGATAACGTATTACCTCGCTGACTGCCTCGGGCATCAAGCCACGTCCCCAGTAAGCCTTCGAGAGCACACAGCCGATTTCACGTCCCTTGTATTCGGCAAGCTCGGGGAAAAAATCTTCATTATACTTTTCAATTCCAAGAGAGCCGATGACTTTGCCTTCGTATTCGAGGGCAAAGGTTTTCTTTTCCGCGATAAACATGTCGAGTATGGACTGGGACTCTGTCTTATCCTTGTGGGGCAGCCAGCCCGCCATCTGACCGACGCCGTCGACAGAGGCGTATTCAAAAAAATCGTCGAGGTCCGACTGCCGCCACGGGCGGAGCAGCATACGATTGGTTTTCAGGGTTATATTTGAGATGTCAACTGGTGTATTCATAGAATGCCCTCACTTTCTTCCTTTAAGTAAATTTTAGCTACAATAACATTTGAACAATGAAATGTCAAGAATATTTTTGCAAAACTTAGTTTTTAATATGAATTTGCAGAAAAATTAGTCCTGTCAATGAAGTTACTCACTTCCATTGTGAAAAAATAAGTGGTATATTTATATCAGTCATTGCGGTTAGCGGCACAGACGCATATATTCAGGAGGTACAGGTAATGAACAATTTTGTTTACGAGACACCTACGAAGGTGTATTTTGGCAGGGACGAGGAGTTGAAGGTCGGAAAGCTTATTGCACAGTACGGCGCTAAAAAGGTTCTGATACATTACGGCGGAAAATCTGCGAAGGAGAGCGGACTGCTCGACAGGGTGAAAAAATGTCTTGAGGACGAGGGCGTTGCTTTCGTGGAGCTCGGCGGAGTTGTGGCAAACCCACAGCTTGCGCTTGTCAGAGAGGGAATTAAGCTGTGCTTAGATGAGGGCGTTGACTTCGTCCTAGCGGTGGGTGGCGGCTCGGTCATGGACTCTGCGAAGGATATAGCAAACGGTGCAGCTAATCCGGAGGTGGACGTGTGGGATTTCTCCCTCGGAAAGTGCGCTCCGGCAAGGACACTTAACAAGGGCGCAATCCTCACACTAGCGGCGGCAGGATCGGAGATGTCGAGCTCCTGTGTTATCTCCAACATGGAGACGGGCGAGAAGAGGGGCTATAATTCAAGTTTTAACAGAATGAATTTTGCAATCGAGAACCCTGAGCTCACATACACGGTCAGCCCGTACCAGACAGCCTGCGGAGCGGTTGACATAGCGATGCACACGATTGAGAGATATTTCTGCCCGGGCGACGACACATATCTTACAGATGCAATCGCCGAGGTGGTCATAAAGAGCACGATGAAGGCGGCAGCGGACTGTCTTGAAAATCCGAGAAACTACGAGGCGAGAGCCAACATGATGTGGGCGTCATCGCTCGCGCACAATGGCCTTACGCAGTGCGGAAGGCAGTTCCAGCTCGTGGTGCACCAGCTCGAGCATGAGGTCTCGGGAATGTACCCGCAGGTGGCTCACGGTGCCGGGCTTGCGGCGTTGTGGTGCAGTTGGGCGAGATATGTCTACAGCTATAATATCAACAGATGGCTCCAGTTCGCGCACAATGTGTGGAATCTGGACATAGATTTCGAGCACCCTGAGAAAACGATAGAGCAGGCGATAAATAAGCAGGAGCAGTATTACGCTTCCATCGGCATGCCTACTCATTTGAAGGAGCTCGGCGTTAAAAAGGAGTCGCTTGAGAAGCTCGCACTCGACTGCTCAAGAAATAAGACAAGAGCGCTTACGGGTTATAGGCCGCTCGAGTACGAGGATATTTTGAAGATTTATGAGATGGCATACGAGTAGAAAAGCATATTTTTCACACGGCTATTTGCTTTCGCTCAGAAATGAGGGCTTTTATGGAAATTAAAAATGATGACATGAATATCATTCTTGACAGAATAACGCGGCTGCGTCACGAGCTCCACAAAATTCCCGAGGCGTCCATGAAGGAGCACAGGACGAAGCAGACTATTATGGATTTTTTAGCTGCCAACACCACACTTGAGGTGGTGGACAGAGGGGCGTGGTTCTATGCGGTAAAGAGAGCCGGCGCGGCAGGACGACAGGGGAGCATTGCGTTCCGCGCCGACATGGACGCTGTATGCGGCAGGGACGGGCTTCTGGGGCATTACTGCGGGCATGACGGGCACAGCAGCATACTCGCGGGACTTGCGATGGCGCTTGACCACGGCAAGACGGACAGGGACGTATATCTGATTTTTCAGCCGGGCGAGGAGACGGGCGAGGGCGCCAAAATCTGCTCAAAGCTCATCGAAGAGAAAAATATTGAGGAGATATACGGACTTCACAACATACCCGGGCATGCGCTTGGAAACATTCTGTTAAATAATTTTGATATAGCAAATGGGAGCCATGCAGATTTGGAAAAATTTACGTTTGCCTGTGCCTCGACGGGGCTCGAGATATCGATGCACGGCACGCCAAGCCATGCGGCATACCCTGAGACCGGAAAAAATCCGGGACCTGCGCTTGCCAAGCTTCTGCTCGACGTGCAGGAGCTCACAGAGCAGGTAAACGAGCGCGAGGGCTTTGTGCTTATGACGCTTATCGGGCTTGAGACCGGGAGCGCAAGCTACGGCGTGGCGGCATCGGAGGGCGTGTTAAGGCTGACCGTGAGAGGTGAGCGGGAGGCTGTGTTTGACAGCTATGTCGGTAGAATAAATGAGCTTGCCAAAAAGACGGCGAAGGACGCGGGTGTCACGGTGGAAATCAGGCAGATAGAGCGTTTCCCGGCTACTGAAAATCATGCAGAGAATGTGGAAAAGCTGAGGGTATGTGCGGGAAAGCTGGGGCTTACGGTCGAGGAGCTTCGCGAGCCGATGAGATGGTCGGAGGATTTCGGCTGGTATATTATGAAAACCAAGGGCGCATTCTTCGGCGTTGGTGACGGTGAGAATTACGCGCAGCTTCACACGCAGGACTACGAATTTCCGGACGCGATTATGGAAAACGCGGTGAGAATGTTTGCCGGTTTAGTGTGAAATATTTTAGCGGAAGATGAGGAGCTTTTAAGATGTCATACGCGATGACACATCTGATTATCGCAAATGAGTTTGCCGATATCAGGAAAATAGAGGAAAAGGGCATATTTCTGCTCGCGAGCATAGCGCCGGACGCGGTTCATGCGAGAGCAGATTTTACCAAGGAAATCAAGGCATCGGCACATTTTTTGCAGCCGGAATACGGCTGGGGAGAGGTGTACGAGGAGGAGCCTATGAAGGTGTGGTACGGCAGGCTGAGAAAATTCTACGAAAGCAGAAAGGGGCTTGTTAGGAATAAGAAGGAGGAAGCTTTTTTACAGGGATACACACTTCACATTCTGACGGACATATTCAACTGTCAGCTATTGTACGCACATAATTTTATCGAGTACGGGCTTGACCTCGATGCATTTCGCGCCGAGTACAGACGTGAATGTATAGTGCAGGATAATTTTTTGTACCAGAACTCGCCATGTACGCCATGCATAGAGGAGACTTTGAATGAGGCTGTCGAAGAGGGACTTGAGCAGGAGATTTTGGACAGGCTTGCTTTGAAGGACATAACCGCCCGAAATGTTCTGGACAATGCGCGGTTCCAGTTGGATTTGTACCATGCCGAGTGCGACAGGATAGCACAGGGGGACGCGGGGAGGGCATCGTTTGACGGGCTAAAAATGGTATCACGCGCTGACAGTGAGTATTTTATTTCACATGTGGGCGCGGAGTGTGGGAGAATGTTGTTCGGGTTTCCCGATGCGGGGCGGACGTTCAGGATATAATAGGGAAGGAGACTTCAATGAGGATATTTTTTTATGCGCTCAGGGAGTATGATGAGCAGAAGTATGTGGAAAAATTTGCGGAGCAGTATTCGTTTGAGTACGGGTATACGTCAGATTACCCGTCGATGGATAATGTGCAGCTCGCGAAGGGCTATGATGCAATATCAATCATCACGAACCCGATGTATCCGGAGATATTGAAGGCGTTTTATGCCGAGGGCGTGAGGTACATATCGACGAGAAGCATAGGCTACGAGCACATTGATGTCGGGTGCGCGCACTCGCTGGGAATGAGGGTGGCGCATGTGGTTTATTCTCCGAACAGTGTGGCAAACTATGCGATTATGCTCATTCTGATGGCGTGCCGCAATATGCCGTGGATAATGAAAAAAGCGGACTGTCAGGACTATTCCCTGAAAGGAAAGGTTGGACGGGAGCTCTCGACCTCCACGGTTGGCGTGATAGGCACGGGAAACATAGGAAAAACGGTTGTGAAGCATCTGTCCGGCTTTGGGTGCCGTATTCTGGCGTACTCACTCTTCGAGGACGAGGAGGTAAAAAAGTACGCAGAGTATGTGAGTCTCGATGAGCTTTTGCGTGAGTCGGATATTATAACACTTCATGTTCCGGGAAATGCCGAGAACACGCATCTTATCGATGCGGATGCATTTGAGAAAATGAAGGACGGCGTGATAGTAGTCAACACGGCGAGAGGGCTGATAATCGATACCCGGGCGCTCATAGCGTCACTCAAAAGCGGAAAGGTCGGGTTCGCGGCGCTTGACACCTTCGAGGGTGAGGCAGGGCTGTACTATCTTAATAAGGAAACGCAGAGGCTTGACAATGACAATATGGCGCTCCTAAAGAGCTTTCCGAATGTGATTTTATCGCCGCACATGGCGTTCTACACGGAGCAGGCGGTGTCCGATATGGTGGAAAATTCGATTAGAGGGCTGCTGGGCTTTGAGAGCGGTGATGACAGTCTGGAGGTTAAATAGCATATGCATCAGATGATATAGGGAAAACCTATAACTAAACCACGGATATGTGAATTACCACTTTTTTAATCATTGTGCTATGATAAACACAGTTAAAGAAACACGGAGCATTTCAGATAGAAAAGGAGATAATAATTATGGCAAAGAAGCATTATTCAGAGAGAAATCTTAAATTTGAGACACTACAGTTACATGTTGGACAGGAGAGCGCAGACCCGGTTACAGACGCAAGAGCGGTTCCGATTTACCTCACATCATCTTATGTATTCCACAACAGCCAGCATGCATCTGACAGATTTGCACTTAAGGACGCAGGAAACATCTACGGACGACTTACAAACCCTACAGAGGACGTGTTTGAGAGAAGAATAGCAACACTCGAGGGTGGCGTTGCAGCACTCGCAGTTGGTTCAGGAGCAGCAGCTCTCGCTTATGCATTCCAGGCAGTAGCACATGCGGGCGACCATATCGTTGCAGCTAAGAACATCTACGGCGGTACATACAACCTTCTTGCACATACACTTCCTGACTACGGCATCACAGCTACATTCGTTGACCCGTTTGACTACGAGGCTATCGAGGCAGCTATTCAGGATAACACAAAGGCAATCGAGATTGAGACACTAGGAAATCCTAACTCTGAGGTTGTAGACATTGAGAAGATTGCACAGATTGCACACTCACATAACATTCCTCTCATTGTAGATAACACCTTTGCAACACCATATCTTGTAAGACCTATCGAGTATGGTGCGGACATCGTTGTTCACTCCGCAACAAAGTTCATAGGCGGTCACGGAACAACAATCGGTGGTGTGATTGTCGACAGCGGTAAGTTTGACTGGACTTCATCGGACAAGTTCCCATGGCTTACAGAGCCGAACGTATCCTACCACGGCGTAAGCTTCGCAAAGGACTGCGCTCCGGCTGCATTTGTGACATACATCAGAGCAATCCTTCTGCGTGACACAGGTGCCACAATATCGCCTGTTCATTCCTTCATATTCCTTCAGGGACTTGAGACATTATCCCTCAGAGTTGAGAGACATGTCGAGAACGCTTTAAAGGTTGTGAAGTATTTACAGAGCCAGCCGCTTGTTGAGAAGGTAAATCACCCTTCAATCTCAACAGACCCTGAGCAGCAGAAGCTTTACAAGAAGTATTTCCCTAACGGCGGCGGTTCAATCTTCACCTTCGAGATTAAGGGCGATGCAAAGAAGGCACAGGAGTGGATTGATAATCTTGAGTTATTCTCACTTCTTGCAAACGTAGCCGATGTAAAGTCACTTGCAATACACCCGGCATCTACAACTCATTCCGAGTGCAACGAGGCTGAGCTCTTAGACCAGGGAATCAAGCCTAACACAATCAGACTCTCAATCGGTACCGAGAATATCGACGATATCATCGAGGATCTGGACGAGGCATTCAAGGCAATATCAGAGTAAACTTATATGATACTAAGACATGGTTATGAGACTATAACATTGTTATGATATCATAACATAGTTAGATTAAAATATGACATAACTATATTAAAACAACCACGCTTGTGCGGCGTGAACCGAAAATACTATTTGGGGTTCACGGCTGTATGAGGGTGGTTGTTTTTTGCATTTTAATTATAAAAAAGCCCCTTGGCAGGAACGCACTGTTGCACATGTAAATATATATTTTTAACGTAACAAATATATATTTTGTCGGGTAGAAGTGCTGGCATAGGAGGGTATATATTAAATATAGAAGAAAAACATTTGCGGCACTGCGAAGCGGTGGCGGGTGTTTTAAATTCGTGATAGTAACATGTAAACAATTCAAAATGATAGGAGGTCCGCAATGAAACGTGTAATCAGCATTATTTTGGCAGCCATGCTTCTGACGGCATGCGCGAACGGTAGCAATGGAATATTGTATCCGAAGATATCGGAAAACAAATTATCATATGTGAAGAACAGCATGTCGCAGGTTAGCTGGGGCACATTGTCGCTGTACTATGACGGCAGAATGTACAGCGGCGGGATTTTAAAGCAGGGAGAAGGTTCGGACGGTGTGTGTGATAAGGAACTTGGAACTGTGTACGGATATGACAAGGCGCTGTGGTCAACTGACAAGACTAAGCTGTATGCCGCCGAGAGTGAGGCGAAGCTGTACTCGGTGAAGGGCTGCGACAGTACGTTCAGGGTGTGCATCTACGATGAAAACAGTGATACTGTATATCTTTTTGAGTGTTTAAACGATGTGACAATCAGCAGCGGAAATGATATTTTTAAGAAAAGGCTTGCGCTTGACAGCTATGCGGATATTGAGCTCACCGCCGGAAAAGATGAGACCATAAAGCTCGAGGACATTGGCGTCAAAAAATTTCTGAGCGCGATATGTGACGCTGCGCTCATCGCGTCCGATACACAGGGAGTGCCTGATATGAACAACGATTACTTGTATGCGCTCACATTCCATGATGTTGCGGGCATACCGAATGAATTGAAAGTGTATGAAGGTGGATATGTTATGTATATGCCTTTTGGGGAGACGGACCTGAGGTACAGGGTTATTGTGAAGGTGGATTTATAAGACAAATACGTTAAATGCAGGATTGTTTTCGGTCACATGGTAAATTATTAAAAAATAGCCAAACAAATGTTTGACAAACGTAAGTTCGACGAAGTATAATATAGAAAAATACATTCGTCGGAGGGGTTGCCATGAATACACGAAAGATATTATATCCGATTAAGTACTGTGCCGCTTTCTTTTTTCTTTATCTGTTTTTGTATGCCGCGGACTATTTAGAGCCGGTAGTGTCGCAGCGCCTTATAGACAGTGTGGGTAATCTTGAGGTGGTGGGAAGGCTTATCTCGATATGGATAGTGCTTTTTATCGTGAAGCGTGCCGGGCAGGTCACAAATAATATAGCCGTGAACCGCTATAAGGCTGAGGTTACGAGGCTTAGACAGAGAAACATCACGGAGTCGATACTTGCAATTAAGGGCGATTTGTTCAGGGAGCTCGATACCGTAGATGTTGTATCAAGACAGCTTGACGACGGCATGGTTTTGGACGGGATATATGCGAGTGATATCATCGAGACACTGATGTCCATTATATTATTTGCAGTTGTGTTTGTAAGGCTGTGTACTTTAAATATTCCCATGGCAGTATTTATTCTGGCGATGATAGCCCTGAACGGTCTGCTGGAATATGTGTTCCCGCTGAAGTACGCATATAAGAAGAGAAACAAGAGTCTGGCAGCACTCAGGACGATGCTGTCGGACGTGTACGCCAACAGGTCTGTTGTCAAGATGCATACAGCGGAGCAGAGGGAGACCGGGGAAATAGGCATTAAGGTGGCGGAGTATGCCGATGCGGAGAAGAGAAAGCAGCTTCTTAACGGCTATCGCAAAATTAAGAGTTCTTTCATAAATGACATAGGTGTACTGTTGATAATAAGTGTCGGTGTGGTTGCAGTTACGAGAGGACGCTATTCAATAGGTACAATCACCATGATGCTGTTATATTACGAGAAATTGAGGGCAGCGGCTGTGCCGATACTCAATGTTGCACCGCTGTTTAAGTATGTGAAGGCTGCAGCGGAGCGTGTGAATGAGGTTACACAGCTTGAGAAGGAGAATGCAGAGGGACACGGTACCGCTGAGCGGATTGACAGGCTGGGATGGGAGAATTTGTCCTACACCTATGACAATGGAAAGGAAATCAGATATTCCGATATCACGATTAACCGAGGGGAATGTATAGGAATTGTCGGGCACAGTGGTGCGGGCAAGTCGACACTTATCTCAGTGCTCACGTCCCTGTATGGAAATTACAATGGCAGGATATATGTGAACGGGACGAGCCTTGGAGATATCGACAAGTGCTGGTACAGGTCAAGAATTGCATATGTAGATCAGGGAACCAGTATTTTTGACCGCCCAATAATGGAGAATATAAGGTATGCATCGAACGACGCTACGGCGGATATAGGCGATATCGCGCAGCGCATCAATATAAGCACGGAGATATTGCAGAGAACGACATCTGTGGGCTTGTCGGGAGGGGAGAAGCAGCGGATTGTGCTTTTGCGTGAAATGTTAAAACAGGCGGACGTGATTATTCTCGATGAATTTTCCAGTGCGTTAGATGACGCCAATCAGCTTGAAGCGATGAACCTTATAAAGCAACTGTACAAGGGCAAGATGATTATTATGATAACGCATGACAGGAAACTGCTTGTAAACTGTGACAGGGTTTACGAGATGAATTAATATGACAGCGGGTGCTAAACATACTATATGTGTGTGGCACCCGCTGTTTGGTTTGCAATTATTGTGTCGTGGTGGTAAAATTTAGAAAATTGTAATGTAAAAGGAGAAAATATTATGGCTTGCACTACATTATTAGTTGGTAAGAATGCGTCCTACGATGGTTCCACCATGATAGCGCGCAATGATGACTCTGGTTCGGGGCATTTTATGCCTAAGAAATTTATTGTTGTAAAGGCAGATGAGCAGAAAGAGAAGTATAAAACAGTTATATCACACCTCGATATAAAGCTTCCTAAAAATCCGCTACGCCATACTGAGATGCCCAATGCTGTTGATGGCGAGGGAATATGGGCTGCGAGCGGTGTCAATGAGGCGAATGTCGGAATGACTGCCACGGAGACAATCACTTCAAACCCAAGAGTTTTAGGGGCAGACCCGCTTGTTGTATATAAGCCTGCCGCTGACGGAGAGAAGGAGATTCCGGGCGGTATCGGTGAGGAGGATATTGTTCACATTGTCCTTCCGTACATAAAGACCGCAAGGGAGGGCGTTAAGAGACTCGGAAGCCTTCTTGAGAAGTACGGAACATACGAGATGAACGGAATAGCATTTCAAGACGTGAATGAGATATGGTGGCTTGAGACCATAGGCGGGCATCACTGGATTGCAAAGAAGGTTCCTGACGATGTGTATGTGGTTATGCCGAACCAGCAGGGTATAGACGATTTTGATTTTGTGGACGCTCTCGGAAAAAAGAAGGAGCATATGTGCTCCGCCGATATGAAGGAGTTTATCGAGAGCAATCACCTCAATCTCTCTAACATTGAGACGGACTGGACACATTTTGACGTAAGGTCGGCGTTTGGAAGCCACGACGACTCGGATCATGTGTATAACACGCCGAGAGCATGGTATATGCTGAGATATTTCAACCCGCACACGGTAAGCTGGGACGGTGCGGACGCGGACTTCACACCGTCAGCGGACGATCTGCCATGGTGTCTTGTGCCGGAGAAAAAGATTACGGTTGAGGACGTGAAGTATGTGCTCTCCTCACACTATCAGGGAACTCCGTATGACCCGTATGGCGCTTACGGCGACAAGAGCATGAGCGGTGCATACCGTTCGATCGGAATTAACCGCAACGACTTCTTATCGGTTATACAGATGCGCCCTGACCTTGAGAAGGATGCACAGGCTGTGGAGTGGATTGCCTTTGCATCGAATGCATTCAACGTGCTTGTTCCATTTTATGCTGACGTGCTCACGACTCCGGAGTATCTTTCGAACACTACGGGAGAGGTTTCGACGGATAATTTTTACTGGGGCAGCAGAATGATAGCGGCGATGGCTGACGCTTCATACAGAAAGTCAATTTTCCACATTGAGCGCTACAAGGAGAAGGTTATGTCCAGAGGACATGAGATTATCGGACGTTACGACGCGCTTCTTGCACAGGAGAGGGACAACGATAAACGCATGGAGTTAAAGACTGCAGCCAACGAGGAGGTCGCAGCGATGGTGAAGAAGGAGACACTTGTGACACTCGACAAGGTGCTCTACGAGCTCAGCAATCAGATGAAAAATGCATATTCGAGGTCTGATGCTTAGAATAATATAAGGCGCAATTTGCTATGAAAGTTAATGTTGACATTTTTAAGTTAGATGGCAGAGCATGTAAGGTGTACAGAAATATTTCCAACCAACACAGTGAAAAATACATCCTTGTGCAGGCGGTGGATAGAGAGTGGATTTCCAGAGAAAGCGTTCCGAAAGAAGTATCTCCTGCACACGTGCAGGCGGTAGATGAGGAGTGGATTTCCAACGCAGACTACAGTGACGAAATGCGCCTTCTTGATACGGAGGCTGTGGAAATATTGAAAAAAGCGGACGAAGAAATCGTGTTCGCCAATTTCGGCGTTGAAAACTGGAACGATGAGCTCTCACCGTGGAGCGCAGATGCCGTGTTCAAAAATCAGCCCTTTTTAGGAAAAGCTGAGAATACGCTTGACTTTGTCACGGATATATTCATACCTGAGCTTATCGAAAGATACAGCCTGCCATCTGATATTAAAATAGTAATCGGCGGATATTCACTTGCGGGTTTGTTTTCACTGTGGGCGGCGTACCGGACGGACATATTTCACGCGGTTGCGGCGGTGTCGCCGTCAGTATGGTTTCCGGGGTGGGTTGAATTTGCCGCAGAAAAACATATTCTTGCGGATAAGGTCTATTTAAGTCTCGGAAACAGAGAGGAAAAGACTAACAATAAGACTATGGCAAGGGTCGGCGACAATATCAGGCTGCAAAAGGAGCTTCTCGACAGGCAGGAAATAAAGAACGTTCTTGAGTGGAATGAGGGCAATCATTTCAAGAATGTAGAGAAAAGGGTTGCCAAGGGACTCTTGTGGGTGATTACACAGTAAAGACTTGATTTTGAAATTTGAATTTAGTATAATAATGAAAATTAAAAAGTAACCACTCACTATCACCGGATAGTGAATTAGAGGGTGTTCAAGGCATTGCCGTAGGTACGGCATATCTTTTGATATGTTATAAGGCGATGCATTGAATATCCTTTTTAATTTTTATGGAATACAATTACAGAAATGTGAGGAAATCTAAAATGTCAAAAGAGGTTAGAAACATTGAGAATGAGTTTGACAGCCTTTCGGTCGGGAAGCTTGTGCTAAGGCTTGGTATTCCGGCTATGCTTGCACAATTTTTTAATATTTTATACAGCATAGTTGACCGCATTTACATAGGGCATATGCCGGCGGGGGCAGATATGGCACTTGCGAGTATCGGCGTGTGCTCGCCTGCGTTTACTGCCATAACGGGATTTGCCTCGCTGGTGGGTGTCGGAGGCGCGGCACTTATGAGCATATCGCTTGGGCAGAAAAACAAAAAAGCCGCGCAGAGAGCGTTGAACAATTCCTTTATGATGCTTATAGTACTGTCCGTTATGGTTACGGGAATACTGTTGCTTGTAAAAAGACCTTTATTGTATTTGCTGGGGTGCAGTGATGCGATGTATCCGTATGCATCTTCCTATTATACAATATACTCACTTGGAACCATTGCGGTGCTTTGCGGAACCGGAATGAACAGATTTATAATGGGACAAGGCTATGCAAAACATGGAATGATGTCCGTTGTGATAGGTGCCGTGCTGAATATCATTCTTGACCCTGTTTTTATATTTGTGCTAGGTATGGGAATTGCAGGTGCGGCGTGGGCGACAATAATATCGCAGTTCGGAGTTATGATATATGTATTTTGTGTGCTTGGCGGAAGGAAAATGCCGATAAGAATTGGTTTCGGCGGTTATGATTTGGCGGTGTGCCTGCGGACGCTGAGCATTGGCAGCATGTCGTTTTTGATTATTTTTCTTGATAATTTTCTGATAATTCTTTTAAATGCCATGCTAAGAAAATATGGAGGAGATTTAGGGGACAGCTACATATCATATGCGGCGGTGGTGCAGAGTGTCTGCGTTATCGCGGTCTGCCCGGCGGAGGGAATTACAAGCGGTTGTGCGACTCTGTTCAGCTATTATTACGGAGCCGGAAACTCCAAGAGGGTGAGAAAATCTTTCTATTATGTACTGTTAGTCTGCGGAATTTATCTGGGTTTGATTACGCTTGCGACACAGCTTGTGCCTGAGTTTTTTGTAAGGCTGTTTATAAGCGATGCGGCGGCAGTTGTACAGACGGCAAAATTTGTGCAGAGGTACAACCTTGGGCTGACCATGGTAGCTGTCCAGTTCGCGTTTGTTGACGGCTTTACGGCTATGGGAATGGTGAAGGAGGCGATACCTATATCATTTTTCAGAAAAGGACTTTATGTCATAGCGGTGCTTGTGCTTCCCGCTATTTTTCCGCTGGAGTACATATTTTATGCCGGTTCCATTGCGGATATTGCGGGCTCGCTGTTCACAATAGCGATGTATTTTCTCGTGTTAAACCCGAGGCTGGACAGGCTTATGAAAAAAATTTAGTGGGAGCTTCTTGTCGGCACATTGTAAGCACAAATAGTATGATTGCCAATATAGCGACTATCTTTTTTCTCATAACAATAATTCTCCTGCTATGGCAATGTTATAAAACATCATTCTCAATATCTTTTATCTTCTTAGCCGGCACACCGCCTACCACGCAGTTAGCCGGCACATCTTTTGTTACCACGGCTCCGGCTGCGATAACCACGTTATTACCAACGGTCACTCCGGGAAGAATGGTAACATTTCCACCAATCCATACATCATTTCCAATTGTAACCGGCTTGCCGATACCCAGATGCTCTCTGCGTCCTTTTGGGGTAATCGGGTGATTTACAGTTGTAATCAAAGTATTCGGCCCGATCATCACATAATCGCCTATATGAACCGGCATAATATCAAGAATTGTCACGTTATAGTTTGCCAGAAACTGGTCTCCAACATGAATATTTTTGCCGCTGTCACACATAAAGCCCAGACACAGACACACATCACTGCCGACCGAACCAAAAAATTTTTTTATCAATACCGCCTGTTCATCCTCTGATGCGTCTGCATCCTGCATCTTGCGAAGTTACCGGCAGAATTTGATAGCATTCAGTTTTCTGCCATTTACTCCGGCATCCCAGAAATCATAATAAAGCCCTGCGTCTAATTTTTCTTCCTCTGTCATAATGAACCTCCTCGTCAATTATATAATTTTATATTTCTTTTGCGAAAAAGCATAAGCCACAGCTAAAAATATTAACATAACCATCCATGTTACCGGTTCGGTAATACAAGTCCCGAAAAAAACCAGATGTGGAATAAGCCATATTGCAGCCATGATCTTCATTCCAAGTTCTATGCAGCTTGATAAAATAGGTGCTGTCTTATTCCCCATTGCCTGCATTGCTGTCCGCAACACCAAAAGACAGCCGAGGGCAGGAAAAAATGACAAATGCCAGCGAAGACTCATAACGGCATTGCTGATTACTTCAATATCCGAGCTTCCGGTTGTGACATGGACAAGCACTCCGCCAAAGGCATATACCAGCCCGCACGAAAATAAAGACCATGCTATTTCCATTATCGTCACCTGCTTCAATGCGGTATGGATACGCTTTCTTTTTCCAGCGCCCCAGTTCTGCCCTATGAAAGTAGAAGATGCTGTTGAAATGGTTGCCAGTGGCTGCATCATAATTCCAATGATCCGGCGGGAAGCTGTGTGTGCGGATATGATCGTTTCACCAAGATGATTGTTCGCTCTCTGGAAAATCACTGAACCAATACCAACAACACAGTACATAAGTGCCATTGCCATTCCGTTAAAAAACAATTCTGCGATACCTTCTTTTGCAACGATAAAATCCTTTTTTCCCGGAAGCATTGTCCTGTAATGACTGTATACATAGATACCGCTGAGCACCGCAGAAATCCCTTCTGCTATGACCGTGGCAAATGCGGCTCCGGCAATTCCCATACGAAACACTACAATAAACAAAACATCCATTCCCATGTTCAAGGCAGAAGAAAGCATAAGAAAATACAACGATGTCATGCTGTTTCCAAAAGCACGGAGAATTCCGGAAAACATATTATACAGAATGGTTGCTGCCATTCCGGCACAGATAATGACAATATAGCTATAAGCCTGCTTAAATATAGATTCCGGTGTATTCATGAACTGCATGAGCGGTCGCAGAAATACAAGTGAAATTACTGTCAATATGATTGTAATAAGCAGATCAAGCTCCATCATACCTGCAATCGAAGCCTTCAGCTTTTTCTCGTCATGTGCTCCAAAACATTGTGTGACAACAATAGCACATCCGCTGTTAAAACCGGATGCAAAATCTATGAGAAGAGCATACAAAGAAGATGTCACCCCGATAGCGGCAATCGCAGAATCTCCAAGATTGTATCCTGCAACCATAGTATCAACCATGCTGTAAACCTGCTGGAATATGTTGCCAATAAACAAAGGAATTGCAAAAATAAGTATCTGCTTCATGGAATTTCCTTCTGTCATATCCATAATACGCATATTCCTTTCTTCTGAATCCACTGCTATCCACCTCTTTTCATTTTAATTAAGCAATTTTATTTTACGGACCGATGAAATATTTGTCACTGCTGTTTCTTAATAATATAAGTGGTATTTTCTAATATCCTGGTCTATAATTGAGTTATTCTATGAAAAGGAGTCCTGCTTATGCGTAACAAATATATTGAGCTTGCCATTAACAAACTGGGAATTGCTTTTGATTCTCTTGGCCTGACCTTTCATCAGATGAATACCGGTGTGCCCGGTGATGTCACTTCCTACTGGCCCGGACCGGATGATGAGGACATACTGATATGTGTTTTCAAGGGAACTCAGATACATGAACCATTCCACAGACAGGATTTTTTCTTTATCAATTATGCATACAAAAACAGCTATCAGGCTTTATCCGAAAAATATAATAACTTAATCACGATAAACGAGGACGAATGTTATATCGGACAGCCTTACAGTGGTTATGCCCTGCGTGCTGACAGTAATGAAGATGTGGTGATTATTGGTGTTCTAATCCGCAAGGATTCCTTTTTCCGGGAATATTTACCCACAGTATATACGGATTCTGCCCTTTTCCGTTTCTTTGTCGAACCGCAGACGAATAAATTTTCGGACGAATATATCCATCTGCCTGTTACAAAAGACCATGCCATCCGCACAATCCTTGAGCTTATGGTAGTTGAGTATGCTGACAGACAGGAAGATACCCAGCGTATATTAAAGTCAATGCTCCAGACATTGTTACTTGAAATCGCGCGAAGATACCGAATAGAAAAGAGTGGAGCATATACAAAGACACTTGCAGAACAGATTATGGACTATATGGGGGAACATTCAGATGTTGTCAGCTTAAAGGAGATTGCGGCACATTTTTTATACCATCCGAACTATATTTCTACACTTCTTCGCAAGGAGACTGGTAGAAAATTCACAGAAATCCTGCTTGAGAAAAGAATGGAACGTGCAGTTCTTCTAATGAAAAATACCTCCCTTTCACTTGAGGAAATCTCTGCACTTCTTGGTTACAGTAACCACAGTAACTTTTACAAAGCATTCAAAGAGTATTATGGAATGACACCAAGAGAATATCTCAAATCCTTACTGTAATTTTTGAGGGCAAATTCTCATATTAGAAATTACCACTATAATTATTAACATATAATAGTGACCTTATTGCCAAAAAATTATATACTCATCACAGCTTCAGAAAGCTTCAGAAAAATAATTGATTAACACGGGAGGTACTGAATATGTATAATTTTTGACTATCTTACAATTTTTGAAAACGCATGGAGGTAAAAAGCAATGAAAAAATTAGCATCTAATACCGTACTTTGTGTCCAGCCACTCCCTCAGACAATCGTTTCCTGCAGGGACAAAGATGGAAAAAACAATGCCTTAGTAGTTGGCTTCGTAGCCAATGTAAGCCTTGATCCTGTTATGGTAATGGTCGGCATCACACCTGCAAGATATTCTCACCATATAGTGAAGGAATCCGGCTGCTTTGTTATCAATTTTCCTAAGAAGAGCTATAAGAAAGAATATGGCTATCTTGGCTCAGCTTCCGGAAGAGATGAAGATAAGTTTGCGAAAGCCGATATTAAATGGGAAGATGCGATATATGTAGATGCGCCAATTCTTACAGACTGTCCGGTAAGCATTGAGTGCAGTGTTGTGGACAGTACTATGCCGGGTACACATGAATTGTTCATCGGTAAGGTTGAAGCTATTCATGTAGATGAAGAATATCTTGACACAAATGGCAATATTCTTTGGGATAAAATGGATTTGATGTAATAAGCAGAATAGAGCAATTTAAGAAAATGAGGTGCACATTGTTTTCGTCAAAGCAATATATATTTATGAGAAAATGAAGAGAAGAAATGGAGCACATTATTAAAGGTAGAAGAGAAAGTCAAGTATGATTTGGCAAATCGTACTTGACTTTTTTTGAATAAAAAGGTTGACGCACCCACATACAAGGAATTACAATACCAAGTGGAACTTGAAGTTCCATATGGGAGCGAAGCACCACATATGAAACTACGTTTCAATTAGAAATTTTTTCAGGAGGTGGACTGCATGGACAGCTGCGACAGTACGGGTCGAAGTATTATCTGCGGTGGCAGGGGTATGCATGAATGCGGGCATAATGTAGCCGTGCAAATGTGTATACATGCATATGAATATTATGGCGCAGCTTGTCATGTGCGTGGTCAGGGTCAACAGTAAGGGTTGAAGCACTCTGCTCACACAGTCTGCGTCTTATTCATATTGCCTTTTTTGCCGCCGCAGTGATGTGGCGGTTTTTGTATAATAGGAAATTTTGTTGAAATTCCCTGTTATATTATTTAAGAACAGGAGGGCAATGTGATGATTAAGAAGAATTTGACGGAACATAACTTTGTAGATGAGATTTTAAAGCTTTTCCGCACTCCGATGAACAGGGCGGAACTGCTTGATAAATTGTCAGATTACCATGAGAACGATATCGCCGAAGCGTTCGAGGAACTGACGAAGGAGGAGAGAAACAAGCTGTATCCAATCCTTGGCGCGGAGCGTGTGTCTGAGATTATAAGCTATATGGAGGACCCGGACGAGTACCTCAGTGAGCTGGGAATGGACAGGGCGGCGAAAGTCATCTCTTACATGGATTCCGATGACGCGGTTGATGTGCTTGACGAGTTTGACGATTCGACGCAGGAGAAGCTGGTAAAGCTTCTCGACGAGGACTCGAGCCATGACATCAAGATGATTTTGTCGTATGAGGACGACGAGGCGGGAAGCAGAATGACGACGAACTACATCGTCATTCACAATAACCTCACGGTTCGTCAGGCTATGCGTGAGCTCGTGAAGCAGGCGGGAGAGAATGACAATATATCGACGGTGTATGTGCTCGATGACAAGGATAAGTTCTGCGGAGCCATAGATTTGAAGGATTTGATTATAGCGAGGGAGAACACTCCGCTTGAGGATATCATAAGTGTGTCCTATCCTTATGTTACAGACCATGAGAAGATAAGCGACTGTATCGAGAGGTTGAAGGACTATGCGGAGGACTCCATTCCGGTTCTGACAAACGATGGTGAGCTCATCGGTGTAATCACGGCTCAGGACGTAGTCGAGGCTGTTGACGACGAGATGGGTGAGGACTATGCAAAACTCGGAGGACTCACCGAGCAGGAGGATTTGGAGGAGTCGACCTTCACCAGTGTGAAGAAGAGACTTCCGTGGCTTATAATCCTGCTGTTTCTCGGAATAGGTGTATCCTCGGTGGTCGGAATTTTTGAGTCTGTTGTGGCGGTGCTGCCTATAGTGATATGCTTCCAGTCGTTGATACTTGACATGGCAGGAAATGTAGGAACACAGTCACTTGCAGTCACAATCCGTGTTCTCATGGACGAGAACCTCTCCGCCGGCGAGAAATTCAAGCTTGTAGGAAAAGAGGCACGCGTAGGTTTTTCAAATGGAATGATTTTGGGAGTGCTTTCGTTTTTGTCCATAGGCGTGTATATATGGCTCTTTAAGCACAATCCGGTTGGGTACTCATTTATGATATCAGGATGTGTAGGTATATCACTTATGGCGGCGATGGTTATATCGAGCCTTGTCGGTACTCTTGTGCCGATGTTATTTCACAAGATCAAGATTGACCCGGCGGTTGCATCCGGGCCGCTCATTACGACGGTCAACGACCTGGTTGCGGTTATCGCATACTACGGACTGGTGTGGGTGCTGCTTATAGATTTGCTGCACCTTGCATGAGTATGGAAAACGAATAATACAGGATATGTGGAGACAATTCGCTGAGCTTTGGAATTGAGCATATATTAAAAATGGGGGAGTGGCAGATGTCACTCCCTCACATATTTCATAATGTCATCATATATCGCACGGTAGCCGTCCTCGTTTATATGCATTCCCTCGATGGTGTACTCAGCCTTCAATCTGCCAAGCTTGTCCTTGAGATTATGGTTGATGTCGATGTAGTGCTGGTGATGCCTTGCGGCGAGCTTCTCGACTTCAAGGTTGGCTGTGTTGATTTTCTCGTTGGTGCGGATTTTCAGACACTCCTTCATCTCGTCGGTGGCTGCCTCGTAGTTCACAGGGTAGTATGCCATGAGATATATGACTACCCTGGGAACTGCCTGTTCGATGGCGCGCAGTATCCTGTCGTAGTTGTCGATTAACTGACTGATTGGGATACTTGACCAGCTCAGGTCGTTGGTGCCGATGTTTATGAATACCTTGGACGGCATCAGGTCAGTGGCGCACACATCGATTACTTTTAGCAGCTCGTCCGATATGAAGCCGCCGATACCACGATTGTAGATTATGGTGCTGTCGTTGTGCTCGGCGAGCAGCTTATTAATAGGAAACATTTCCATAAGCGACGAGCCCGTGAACACTATCTGCCCCTTGAGTGCGGATTTGTTTTTGAGCCTGTAGCGCTCTATTTTCATCTCTTTATCGTCCATGCTAATACTCCATTCCCGCGATTTATCGCGCAACACTAATCTTCATTTCCGAAAAATATTTTGACCAAAATTATATTATATATTATAATGCATGATGTAATTGAGGGGCAATGAAATTTAGCCAATTAACGGAGGAATACGAAAATGTCAGCGAATGATGCGGAGAGCAGAGAGCATAAGAGATTCAGGGCTGTATCCCGAGTGATGCAG
>CAMEEX010000025.1 GCA_945915235.1 uncultured Clostridia bacterium
TGTTGGTCATAAAGAAAAATGAATAATTGCCAACGTTTACTTGACACAAACTTTTCGCAAAAGATACTTGACTTTGAAGCCCACAATTAATATAATGTGTATCGAAGCTGATATCAAGCTTTATCTTTTTTATTCCATGGAAGTTTTATCTTTTTACCGGTAATCAGGTAGTTACCCAGCTGTTTGTTTTTGGAAAGGAGGTATACATGATTTTTTCGGCACAGAAGAATGTGCTGCGGACGGGAGAGAGTGAGCAAAATGCCGAAGCGCTCACGCAGGAACAGATTGTGGAGAAGGTTGTCGACTATGTCACGTCGGGCTTTAACGTGGCGAGGTTTAACATGTGCGAGAGGGGGGAGATAAGCAGGGAGGTATTTGCAGGAGAGGTGATGGAGCATATCCGGAGCACTTATCGTGTGAATGAGGCTCAGGTAAGGGAGATTTACGGGCAGTTTTCGAGGTTTGTGTGGAGTTATTATATTATTGACGGTTTGATTGCTGATCCGGATATATCGGATATCAGGATAATCGATTTCAGGCATGTGTATATTAAGCGGAGGGGTGTGAGGAGCCTTTCGGATATACGTTTTCAGAGTGAGGAGGACTATGAGCGCTTTGTCGAGAGGGTTGCGCTCAAGAATAAGGTGAACATGGGAAATAACAATGCGATAAATATATTCACCGATAAGAGCCTTGATGACTGGATATTGAGGTTTAACCTGTCGACGCGGTATGTTCTGTCGGGCAATGCTCCGATGCTGCATATAAGAAAGCATGCCAGGCATAAGAAGCTGCTTCCGCGTCTGGTGGCTGACGCAATGCTCCCGGAGGGGCTTGCCGCACTTTTGATGGATAAGATAGAGGCGGGAGAGTCATTTCTGTTGTGCGGTGCGGGCTCGGCGGGAAAGACCACGCTTATGAACGCCATGCTTGAGATTATTCCCGACAGATTTTCGATATTCTGTGTGCAGGAGGCGGAGGAGCTGTTCTCCATGAGGGCGAGAGAGTTTTGTGCCTACCATATTGTTGACAACAGAGGCGAGGGAAAGGTCAGGTACACTCTTGAGGACATTTCAAGAAACGGTCTGCTCGTCGACTCTGATGTGTATATGATTGGCGAGATAAAGGGTGGGGAGGCTAAGGATTTTCTCTATGCGGTGCACACGGGTGCGATATGCTATGCCTCCATCCATGCCAATTCACCGCGCGATGCCTATTTTCGTCTGGTGGACTATGTCAAAAGAAGCAGCTCCCATTCGACGGAGGAGATTTTATTCATGCTGCGTTCCCTGAAAAACTGTATTTTTCTGAAAAAATATAAAATTGACACAATAACGGAGATCGCATGGTGCGATGAGAAGAATGAGATGTTATTTAAGACCATCTATTCGAGGGAGGGGTGAGTTCTGGAGAAAACAGATATAATTATGTATTTTTTTGCCGGGGGACATCTGACTCTTGCGCTGCTTCTTTTCGCTGTGACGTATGCGTTTTTATGCTATGTGCGTGGGAAAAATACGCTGAGGTCAGGTCTGTATGAGCTGTACGACAGGATAAACAGCCTTTCGGGAAGCCGTGAGGAGGTTGGCAGAAGGCTCAAGGCACTGTACGGGAATATGGTGACAAGAGGCTTTATAACGCATGTTGCGGAGAATTTGGAGTATAGCGGGGCGGCAGGAAGATTTGAGAGGGTTACGCCTGAGCTGTATATTGCAGCCATGATTGTGCTGTCGTCGGCGATGTTTTGTGTGGGAAGTGTATTGTCGGGCAGATGGTATGTCGGGATTATATTTTCGGTGCTTCCGTGGCTGGTCTGTGAGTATGTGTTTGCGAGGGCGAGGGATTACCGTTACCGCAGGGAGGAGCAGGAGCTGTTAGCTTTTGTAAACTGTGTGGAGAGCTGTGCGGCGCAGTCGGATGACATTATATACATACTTGAGAAGTCAGCCTCTATGATAGAGGGACCTCTGAGCGATGAGCTTCTGCATACTGTGTCAAAGGTTAAAAGTGGAATAAGGGGGACTGTGGCTCTCAAAGAGCTTGAAAACAGAGTGGAGCATGCATTTTTTAAGACGCTGATACGAAATCTGGAGATATCATCGAGAAACAATGCGAATTACCGCGAGATAACCGCACAGTGCAGAAGCCTTCTTACGGAACAGCTTGACAGCAGCAAAAGACTCGATGGCATTTACCGTGAGGCGGAAATAAGGCTTGGAATGATACTTGTGTGTGCGTTCATCTGCCTTGAGATAATGTCACAGGCTATTCTGGATATGAGCCTGTCCGATATGTTCGTGATGTTTTCAGAGGATATAATAGGGAGCCTTCTGATAGTTGTCATATCCGTGGTGCTCATGGTAACGGTGTATTTTGCATTTATCAGCGGAAAGAGGGGGAGACGGTGATGGAGTTCCGGGCGGAGAACTTTGCGGGGATAAGAACAGTGTTGACGGCGCTTGTATTAATGTCAGCTTTTTTGTTGATGTATTTGTTTGCCGCTGACGCGGTGGCGGACAGATATGCGCTTGTCAGGCGCAGGCTTGAGGGAAGCCTTTTAGGTGCGATGAACAGAGCCGGAGAAAAGAATATATTCTCATATGAGTACATACAGACGAGGCTTGACGCGTGGGGAGTAACCTACCACTCAAAAGGGAGGATAACGCCGCCGGTGTATCTTTGCGGAAAGATATTCTGCGGTGCTGCCGGGCTTGCGGCATCGTTCATGCTAAGTCCTGCACTTATGCCGGTATGTGCGGCAGCGGCATTTTTCTACCCGGACATGCATGCGCGTCTGAGAAACCGGGACGACAACGAGAAGATGCTCGCAAGCATAATGGACGTGTATGACGTTGTATTTTTGCAGCTTAATGCTGGCGAATATATAACGCAGACCTTGATTGACGCCTACAGGGTAGCGGCACACCCAAGGCTGAAAGCTGCGCTTATGACTCTCACCGGAGATATATTGTCCTCAAATGATCTGCTTGTATCGATGGAGGTTTTCGGCGGTAAATTCGAAAATGAAAATATAAATAATCTGGTTGTTATCGTCAGGCAGATTGTTGAGAACGGTTTGTCCCCGGCTATGCTGTCGGACATAAGACGATATCTGATAACCCTGCAGGAAAGCTATAACAGGTATGTGCAGGAGAGAACAAAACGGTTAGGAGATGCGTGTCTGTTTGCAATATTTTTCTGCATTATGGCAGTGATGGTATATGCGAGCGTAAAGGGACTGTTAGATTCCGCGCGACTTTTTAACATGTAAAAATAATAAAAATGGAGGAAAGAATTATGAACAATTATATGATTATCGGAGCAATGAAGAACATCAACAGTGCAATGGGAGCAATGAGGACTAAGATGTGGGTACATGGTATGACATGGGGGCAGTCACGACTGCTTCGCCGCGAGGAGGGAAGCGCCGTTATAGGTGAAGTGCTCGTTATGATAGTGGTGGTTGCCATGGCAGCCATATTCAAGTCGGGAGGCCTTGATTTCATCAAAAGCATATGGACGACCATGACGCAGACGGCATCAACCATGTTTTCATAGGATTAGCCTATGAAGGATATTTTCCTGTGCAGAAAGAGCGGAATCGGAAATATGATTTCCTGCATGCTGTGTATCCTGTTTTTGTTTATTGTGATGCAGCTTGGGCTTGATATGTATGGAACGATGAATCTTGCCATAAGAAAATCCCGCATAGAGAGGACATATATTCTCTATATGGAAACGTATGGATATCTGCCTCGCGACAGACAGGAGCAGCTAACGAGGGAGCTTTCCGACCTTGGAGTGAATGATATCTCATATGCAGGAACTACCCTGACACAGGCAGGCTACGGACAGGAGATAATTCTGTCCGTGACCGGTTGCCTGAGAACAGGGACGCTCGGAGGCTTTGTGGATGGCTTTTCGTTTTTGAGGGAGGGAATGACCGATTTTAGAATTTACCAGAAATCTACGGCGAAGAACAGGGAAGGCTGAGCAGGGCTCGGCAGCTATTATTCCGCTTGCAATGATGCTTGTGGTTTTTATGTGTTTCTTTATCGTATTTACGTTTAGAAGGAGTGCTCTGGAGTACAGCTATGAGCAGACGGACAGCAATCTCACCTATTCGCTTCTGGCAGCTGCCATAATAAACCTCGACGAATATGTGCGCTCGGGTAATCTGATAGTGTCGGACGGAGCAGAACCGGCGGTGAGTGACAGAGCGTTTGTCAACTCATATGCCCGGTTTGTCGAGTGCCTCAGGGCTGATTTAGGGTTAGATGCCGGCATGCAGAGTGTAAAGGAACAGGGACTTTGCGGGGGTGTAGAGATTGTATCCTACAGAATATACAACTATGTGACAGACGACTCGGGCTGGCACATAACTGAGTGCGGGATAAATAACGGGCAGCCGTACACGCTCAGATATCCGGACAATGTGCAGGTGTATGTGCAGGCTAATGACGGAATGGTGTGCATAACGGAGACATCTGTATATGCACGGATTTCCTTCACGCTTGAGAATCTTGGAAGCTACAGTCTTACAAGGCTTGTGGCAGTTACGGTATAATATATGAAAAATGGTGCATGGAGGCGGCGATACACAATAATGGAGGGTTGGAACAATGCTAAAGAATGTGGGGAGAAAGAGGAAAACCAGAGAGGGCTTGATAAGGGAAAAAAGACAGCGAGGAACATTGAATGTGAGGGTGCTGGTATACAGCTTTATTGTCACGATGACATTGTATGCGATAATGCTGTTTGTTGAGGGAAAGGTTCTTAAACAGGAAGATTATACGGCGGTGTATGTGGCGCAGACGGACATAGCGGAGAATACCATGATTAGCGCAGATAATGCGGGTATGTATTTTTCATTGGAGCAGAGAAGAAGTGACTGGCTGCCCGTCGGGTGCGTGACGGATATGACACAGCTTTTGGGAATGATGACGGCACAGGATATTGCCGTCAATGAGATACTGACGATGGGAAAGCTTTCGGATACCGACAGGAGGACGGAGGGCATGGAGGCTCCGGTTGAGGTGTCACTCAATGCGAATAATTTATCGCAGGTGGTTGGCGGTGTTCTGCGTGAGGGTGACAGAATAAATATATGGTCTGTCTCGGAGACAAACAGCAATGGTATAGCTGTTGTGAGCGCGGAGAAAATCTGCGATTATGCGTATGTGACAAGGGTATTCACCTCCGCGGGAGTGCAGCTAAGAAACGGCACGGCTGATGATAACGCGGCAATGGTGATTAACATTGTCATTCCGGGAAAGAGGGAGGAGGAATTTAATGTTGCACTCGAGAGCGGAACCCTGCGGATTGGAAGATGCATGTACGAGCTCACAAAAACTGCACATGTGGAGACGGGGGAAGGCAAATAAGTCTGAAAGTGAAACTTTCAAACTGCGTATTGACGGCAGTATGGCAGGCAATGATAGCAGTATGCATGGGTATAAGTTTGAAAATAAAATTTTCAAACTACTTATTGGTGGCAGTACTGCAAGCAATGCTTGCAGTATGCAGGAGTATAAATATGTAAGAATGTTTCTGTGTATTGTCCTTGCCGTGTTGGGAAGCGCCGTATGTCAGCCGGCGGAGCTGGCTGCGTGGTTTATACTCGCTTTCTGCGCTTACACGGATATGAATACGGCACAGGTGTATGTGTTTCCGATAAGGGTATGTATAGCCGGTGAACTGGTTGGATTTGTCCTGTCGAATGGGCTGTCCTGTAAAGAGTATGGGGGACTGCTTTTGTGCGTTGCCATAATTGTGTTTATGAGAGTTATCAGGGCATATGCACAGGGAGATATGGAAATATTCATAATGCTTGTTATGGCAGCAGGGATAAGTGGGGGAGAAACCTTCAGCTATTTCCTAAGACTTATGATGATGTCCGCACTGATATTTGCCGTGTTGTTTGGTATCTATTTTATTGTATATAATCTCATCAGAAAATTAAAGGGAAATAAGATTGTAATTGTCAAAAAAGCGCCGATGGTACCGTCAATCGCCATTGCCTTTATATTATGCCATCTGTGCAGATAGTTTTACTTTTCAAAGTAAGGGATGCGTGGATAATTCTTTTACAGGTATGTCATAAAAAATTCATATTTTTATTTTATAATACAAAATTGCAGATAATGGTTTTTGCGTGACATAAAAAGGATAATCCGGAGGCTAAGATTCGCAATGGATAATAATCACAATATGCCGGGGCAGGAGAATGAGAAGCGGGACGAGCAGGAGTACAGCCTGTACACAGAGAAGATAGTTAAAAAACCCGGAAATAGGATTAAAAGAGCAGTGAAGCATGTAGCAAAGGTTATTGGGTCGGCAGTGATATTCGGTGTGGTATCGGGACTGGTTTTGTCAGTGGTGTATCCGACTGCCAAAAAGTTTGTGGGTGATGAGGAACCATCTACGAGACAGGGGGCAGTCATACCTACAGACAGTCAGACCGAGGAGAACACTGACGATTTATGGTCATATCAGGAGAGTGACTCCAACGAACCTGAGAGCACTGCTGACGAAGGTGGCGAGAGCACCGATGGTTCTGTGGAGGGCACAGACAATAATGAGCTAGAGGGAACCTCTGCCTTTGATGGTGAAACAGGTGAGGACGGTCAGATATGTGACGATGACGGTCTGAGCAGGGAAGAGCTGGTGTCATTGGTCGACGACCAGATTAATTATGCAATAGCCGGATATAAGCCGGGGGTTAGTGAGTTTGACTCACTCTACTCGGGACTCAAATCGGTTATAGCAGATGTCAATAAGTCGATAGTGACTATCGAGGTTTCACAGGACGGAACGACATGGGACTATATATCGGACACCGGAGTTATGGGCTTTATTGCGGCGGAGGACGATTACAGCTTTTACATTCTGACCACGAAGCAGTTTGTTGAGGAAAAATTTCTCTCTGTTATATTTAATGACGGAACTGTTGCAGAAGGGACATATATAACTGGTGATACGACGACAAATCTTGCCATTGTCGCTGTGGACAAGACTGTATTCACAGAGGAGATACCGCAGACAATCAAGGTGGCTGTGCTTGGAAATTCATATATTATACAGCAGGGTGACCCGGTGATTGCAGTTGGAAGCATATACGGACAGAGCGGTATGGTTGTATACACGACAGCGACCTCGGTAGCCGGAAGTGTAATGGACACGGATTGCAGTTATCGTATAATAAGCACCGACATTGCATCGGGTGAGGATGACAGCGGCATAATTGTGAACACCAAGGGTGAGATTGTTGGAATAGTACCTTACCACAATGAGGCAATATCAGGAAAAATTATTAATTCTTATGGAATTTCTGAGTTAAAACGCTTGATTGAAAGGCTGATTAATGGTAAAGTAACACCGTATGTGGGTATTAGTCCGCAGACCGTAACTACAGTGATGAAGGATGTGTACGGCATGCCGGACGGGATATATGTCAGTCTTGTAGAGGACGGCTCGCCTGCGTTCTATTCAGGTATACAGAGTGGCGACATAATAACGGCTGTAGGGGAGGAGACTGTCAATTCAGTGAGATCCTTTCAGAACGCAGTCTTTTCCATGGAGCCCGGAAACGACACGACAGTATTTATCAGCAGACCGGGTAAGGACGGATACCGCAATATTGAGATAACACTTCAAATAGGTGTGGAATAATTAAACTTGGAAATGGAGATTTATAATGAGATACATTGACAGCCTTCACGAGGGTGAGCGGGTTACAAGCATATATATGTGCAAGCAGAAGAACGCTGCGACTACCAAGAACGGAAAGCCTTATGAGAACGTACTTTTACAGGACAGGACGGGAACCCTTGATGCCAAGATATGGGAGCCTAATTCCATGGGTATTGAGGAGTTCGAGGCGCTGGATTTCATAGAGGTTCAGGGTGAGGTCACAGTGTTTAACGGAGCTATGCAGATGAGCATCAAGCGTGCGCGCAAGTGTGCAGAGGGTGAGTTTGATATGAAGGATTTCCTTCCGGTGAGCTCACGCGATATAGACGAGATGTATGCCGAGCTCATGGCTCTGAAGAATAAGGTTGGAAATACATACCTTCGAAGTCTCTTAGACAGCTTCTTTGTGGAGGATACCGAGCTTATAAAGAATTTTAAGTTCCACTCCGCAGCTAAGTCGGTTCACCACGGCTTCGTCGGCGGACTTCTTGAGCATACTCTTGGAGTGACTACACTCTGCGATTGCTTTGCGGACAGATATCCGATGCTCAACCGCGACCTGCTTTTGACGGGAGCGATGCTGCACGATATAGGAAAGCTTAAGGAATTATCTGATTTCCCTACGAATGATTACACCGATGACGGACAGCTCTTAGGTCATATCATAATCGGTGTTGAGATGATAGGAAAGCGTGCAGCAGCCATAGAGGGCTTCCCTTCAAGACTCGAGGCTGAGTTAAAGCATCTGATTGTATCGCATCACGGCGAATACGAGTACGGCTCACCGAAGAAGCCTGCAATCATGGAGGCCTTTGCGCTCAACTTTGCCGATAATATGGACGCGAAGATGGAGACATTGAAGGAACTTCTCTCCACACCGCAGGCGCAGACAGGCGAGTGGCTGGGATTTCAGAAGATGCTCGACACTAATGTGAGAAAGACGGTTGTGTAGGAATACTACTTGTGGAGGATAGTGTGAAAAAATATGCTTAATAGCATATTTTTTACACGGCTATTTGTTTCTGAGCGAAAACAAATAGCTTTTATGGCAGAAGAGAAATCGACTTTGCGAATTTCTCTTCGCCTTTTCGCGATGAAGCGCTCAGAAATGAGGTTTTATATGGAAAAAAATCAGGAATGTATCGTTAAAATAGAAGATATGTCCCTTGAAGGAGAAGGCGTAGGCAGAGTTGATGGCTACGCCCTTTTTGTTAAGGACACAGTTATAGGCGACGAGGTGCGCGTAAAGATAACAAAGACCAACAAGACGTATGGCTATGCCCGTCTTATGGAGGTGCTCGTACCTTCACCGCACCGCGTACAGGCGCGCTGCCCGATAGCAAGGCAGTGCGGCGGCTGCAACCTTCAGGAGCTCGCATATGACGAGCAGCTTAACTTCAAGCGTGGTGTGATACAGAAGAATATAAGAAGAATAGGCGGTATTGCGGACGCTGAGGTGGAAAAGGTCATCGGAATGAATGAGCCTTTCTTTTATAGAAATAAGTCCCAGTTTCCGGTCGGCGAGGACAAGGACGGAAATATCCGTATCGGTTTTTATGCAGGAAGAACACACTCGATAATAGAGACATCGACCTGCTATATAGGTGCGCCGGTCAATGAACCTATTGTAAATGCTGTCCGCGGGTTCATGGAGGAGAACAGCATAAAGCCATACAACGAGATTAAGCACACAGGCGTAGTCCGCCACATTCTAATACGTTGCGGCTATACGACAGGCGAGATTATGGTATGCCTTGTCATAAATCAGAACAAGCTGCCACACGCTGATAAGCTTGTAGATAAGCTCCTCGCACTGGATTTTTCGAGTGTCATGGGAAATGGGGAGATATGGAGGAAGGAAGAGGCTGTATGTGGGGAGCAGTCAGTATGCGATGAGAAGGTTGCAAATGATGACAGTAGTGCAAAAAACGGAAATACCTGGCATATAAAGAGCATAATGCTCAATGTGAATACGAAGAACACCAATGTAATTCTCGGAAATGAATGTAAGACCCTGTGGGGAAATTCGTATATCGAGGACTATATCGGAGACATAAAATATCATATTTCTCCGCTTTCCTTCTATCAGGTAAATCCCGTCCAGACAAGAAAGCTTTACCAGACCGCGCTGGATTACGCCGGCCTTACAGGTAATGAGGTCGTATGGGATCTCTACTGTGGAATAGGAACAATCTCGTTGTTCCTTGCAAAGCAGGCAAAGAAGGTATACGGTGTTGAGATTGTGCCGCAGGCTATCGAGGATGCCAAGGAGAACGCCCGTCTTAACAACATCGACAACGCAGAGTTTTTTGTCGGAAAGGCTGAGGAGGTTCTGCCGGACTTCTACGCTAGGGAGAGCGAACGCCTCGGAAGAAAGCTCACCGCGGACGTGATTGTTGTTGATCCACCGCGCAAGGGCTGCGACGAAGCCCTGCTTGCGACCATGGTACAGATGGAGCCTGAGAAAATAGTGTATGTCTCCTGCGACAGTGCGACGCTTGCGAGGGATTTGAAGTATCTTTGCGGGAATGGGTATGAGATTGGAAAGTGCGTCGGATGCGATATGTTTCCGCAGGGGGGGCACGTGGAGACAGTGTGCCTGCTGTCAAGGAAATCCCAATAAATCAAAGGCTTCTGCGATTTGGGAAGATTTAATTTCCTGCGGTTTGTGAAGTATTAAGAAAATTGGAGCATATGATGGAGAATATAGAAAAATTAGCAACACAATTTCGGAAAGCGATTGATATGGCATTGGAAGCCGGAGAGTTTGATAATGATAGCATATATCGCAGGTTTCCACATGGTTGCTGCGGAGATACGAGTGATATGTTAGCGCAGTATTTGCTGGATAATGGCATCAAGACAGATTATGTCTGTGGAATGTATTGGGGCAAAACAGACGGGAATGTACAGACCCATGCGTGGCTGATGGTGGACAAGAGTATCATTGTAGATATCACCGGAGACCAATTCAGTGACAGATTCACATTTCTTAATTATGGCAAGCCAGTCTATGTTGGACAGGAAGATGGTTTCCATAGACTATTTAATGTGAAAGATAGAGATATTCATGAACACCGAGGGTTAAGTGCTATGAGCGGTTTTTGTGTACCGAGACTATGGGATTTGTATAGGAAAATTTTAAAATACATTTAATAATCCTCTTTTTAAGGGGGTAAGTCGTTATTCCACTTTGAAAATATATTGTATACTTTTTGATTGGGTGAAGTGGCATTGGGCTAATAATTAAATATTTTATAATAACGTAAGGTACATGGAAATAAAAATTCATGTGCCTTTTTGCTTTGGAAATATTGTCTTGTAGATACAGAGAGGTATTTTCTGTATAGAGGAGGAAATGTGTAAGCGTTGTTCTGTGGTATGAATTGTTTTTGGAAAATCAGTGCTTTTTTCATGATATATTGTTGAAAAAGTGCTTGCAGTATGCTCATAAGATGATTAGTTACCCTGTTGGAATATATCAACATAAATTTAATGCTGAAATTTGCCAACTCTGTCAGGTTACAATTTTTGTATAATATGATAGAATTATGACAATGAAGTAAAATAAATTGGAGGCTCAAACAGTGCAGTAGGAAAAAGCAGACGTTAATATAGTTCAAACCAAGTCGGATAATGAGCAGTGAGGGAAAAGATGGATACAAAACACTATATGGTCATTATCAAAGGGAAAATAAAAACCTCTGAAATAATGTCATGTGTTTACAATATAGCTTCCGGTTTAAGATAAAGGGCTTTTTTAAGTATGGAGTAACAGATTGGAATTTCTATAAGCAGGACATTGCGAAGATAATTACAACATTTCAAGCTATGTATGTAAGTATGCAATGAACCCTGCAACACATTTAGATTTCTTGATTTATAACAGAATCAGTAAAAAGCCGGTGTTAGCGGTTGAAGTTGATGGCTATGAATACCATAAAGGGGATTCTGTACAGGCTTCAAGGGATTTGTAAAAAAATCGCATAATGGAGTTGTATGACATTCCATTATTGAGATTTAAAACAAATGGCAGTGGCGAAAAAGAAAAAATTATAGAAGAATTCCTCTTTTTGTGGTAATATAGTACTAATAAAATGCCCTGCATGTCAGGGCATTGCAACATATCACATAAGGAGGAATTTTTCTATATGAAAGAGCAGGAGACGCGGAAAAGAGCAATCACTTCAATTAAAACCAAAATTCTTGCTGCAGTAGGAGCGCTTGTGTCCATACTTGTGCTTATACTGATAATAATTTCGTATACGATTTCCAAGAACATAATAAAAAATGAATCAATGCAGTTGTTGGAATTGTCTACGAAGAACCAGGCATCACAGATTGAGTCGTGGCTGTCTGAGAATTTGAATGTATTCAATACCTTTAAGCATGATATTGAGACGATGAATTACACTGATGCACAGCTTCAGACCTTGCTTGACAGCTACATGGGGACGAGCAGCAGCTACCCGGACGGATTTTACATTGCGGACACGACGGGCAAGGTGATTCAGGCGGACGGTGTCGGCTATAAGAAAACGACCGGCGCGTCGTCGACATGGTACAATGAAGCACTGACGAGGGTAAACATGGCGTTTGGCGATGTGTACACCAACGAGGCTGGCACGGAGGTTATAAGCGCGGGAGCGATTTTGCGCGGCACGGGAAAGACGAGGCTTCTTGTGGCAGATGTGCCGATAGCACATATTCAGGTCATTGTAAACTCGTTTATCAGCATGGACGATAGGTTTGAGGATATCCGAGGGCAGTCTTGAGTCCATGACGCTTGACGGAAACATTGTTGATTTTAGGGAGATTTCCGGGACGAACTGGGTTCTCGTCTCGTATGTTCCTGAGACAACGATTTTTGCGGATCTCGTTTCCTTGAGAACGACAATGGTTGTTGTCGGTGTCATAGTGCTTGTTGTGCTTCTCGTACTCATGGAGAGAATGGTACATTACATGATTAAGCCTATCCGCTCGCTCACGCAGTCGATTGTCACGATGGCATCGGGCGATTTCACAGTCGACATAAAGACTAAGGGGAATGATGAGATTACCCTTATGGGACAGAGCATGAAGGAGTTCGCGGAATCCATGAGAGGCATGATAAATGATATAATGCATGCGTCGGAGACCTTGCAGGGACAGGCTGAGTCGAGCTCATCGGTTTCGGGCGGACTGTATCAGGCTTCCGTCAAGCAGTCACAGACCATAGAGGAGCTCAACAGCACGGTTGACCAGCTCTCGGCATCGGTTGAGGAGATTGCGGAGAGTGCGACCTCACTTGCACTTGTTGTGGCTGACACGCAGGACAGCAGCGTCAAGGCGGAGGACAAGATGAACGAGACCGTCTCAGTGGCAGAGAGCGGCAAGAGTGACATGCAGAAGGTCGGCGATGCGATGAACTCCATCGAGCAGTCGATAACGGGACTTCAGGAGTCAATCGATAAGGTGGGAACGGCATCACTTGAGATAAACAAGATAGTCGGAATGATCGGAGAGATTGCGGACGAGACGAACCTTCTCGCACTCAACGCTTCAATAGAGGCCGCGAGAGCGGGCGACGCGGGCAGAGGCTTTGCGGTTGTTGCCGGTGAGATTGGAAGTCTTGCCGAGAACAGCAATCAGTCTGTTCAGAAGATTCAGAAGCTCATCAATGAGGTCACGGATCTGGTTGAGGAGACGGTTCAGAAGGCTAAGAGCAGTGTGGAGGAGATTGATGCGAGCAGCGAGCTTGTACATAATGCGGTCACGACCTTTGACACGATATATGACAATATCGTTGATGCAAACAGCGTGGTAAATGGTATGGCGGCGAGCATGACCAAGGTTGCCGATGTATCGACAAATGTTGCCTCCATAACAGAGGAGCAGGCAGCCAGTGCGGAGCTTATTTCCAGAAATGCCGGAAATATCGCAACTGAGTCGCAGAATATAACAAAGAGCAGTGAGCAGGTTGCGGACACCGCAAAGGAGCTTGCACAGACATCTGAGAAGCTTATGACTCAGATTAATTCTTTCAGAGTGTAGGAGGGGATTTATGATGAAGAATGTGTCTTATGATGGTACGAGCAGGAGAAAAGCTTCAAAATTAAGAATATTATGTATGACGGCACTGCTGTGTGCGATTATTGTGTCGACACTGATGACGGGCTGTTCGAAGGGACAGAGCGGTGCATCGGGCGGAAGTGTCAAGATACTTATTGCAACCTGTGCCAAGGGAGATGCGTTTCGTGACTCCCTCATAGATGCGCTTGAGTCGGCTTGCAAAGCGCAGGGAATTGAATACAGCACGGTCTACGCGGAGCAGTCGGCAGAGCAGCAGGTGGCGCAGGTCAAGGATGCGAGGGCGCAGGGCTTTACTGCGGTTATATGCAGGCTTATGGATGCGGACACGGCATTGCAGATAGAGAGAGCGGCGGACGGCATACCTGTCATATTTGTAAATAATTGTCCTGACGAGAGCTATTTAAAGGCAGATAAGTATGTATATGTGGCATCAGATGAGAAGGTTGCCGGAAGCTATCAGGCGCAGTACGTTCTCGACAAGCTCGCGGCAAAGAGCGAGATAAATGTGATGATTTTGCAGGGCGAGAAAACACACTCGGCTACCAAGGGAAGAACCGAGGCTGCAAGAAGAGTGTTAGATGCCTCGGGTAAGAAGATAAATTATCTTTTTCAGGACTATGCAGACTGGAGTACCGCACTGGGAAAGGAATACTTCGAGATATTTAACTCGACGGGGCGCTCGGTCGACTGCGTTATAAGCAACAACGATTCCATGGCGGTTGGAGCCATAGAGGGAATGGAGGCAAGCGGCGTTGACCCTTCGACTATAATTGTCTGCGGTGTCGATGCCACCACGGAGGGCTGTCAGCTTGTAAAGGATGGCAAGATGGACTTTACAGTTTGTCAGAATGCGGTAAATCAGGCAAATGCGGCGGTCGATGTGGCAGTGATGCTCTCAGCGGGCAAGTCCATAGAGGATTATGACAAGACTGCTGACACCGGCTATCAGGTCTGGGTCGATTTTGAGAAGGTGGACGCCTCAAATGTAGGGCAGTACCTAAAATAATAGTATACATGCAGGAGCCTGCGGGAGAGAGAATTTTACTCCGTCAGGCTCTTTTATTTACGAAAAAGATATGTTAAAATAGGGGGAAATGTATAATAAATAGTCAGGTGGTCGAAACATGAAAAATGCGAAAATACCTAAAGGAATAAAGATAAAGTCTGTGCTGGTGTTTATCTTTATTTTTCTTGTGATAAATGGTTTCATACATATGCAGTTTCTCAACCAGAAGAATGCCGAGAAGCTGAAGGCGGCGTATACCGCGGAGTCCACGGTCGAGAGGATAGAGGCACAGCTTAACAAATATTTTTCAAAGTCGGATTTATTAAAAAAGATAGTTGAGTCGGGACATGAGCTTGGGGAGGTGGAGTTTGACAAGTTGTCCGGTTTTTTACAGGATGATGAGGTAGTCATTGAGGCGATAGAGCTGGCGCAGGACGGTGTTGTATCACAGGTATATCCGCTAGATGGAAACGAGGAGGCAATAGGGCTTGATATGCTTGAAAACTCCGCGCGAAAGACTGAGGCGAGACTTGCGATGAACAGTGAAAAGTACACCATAGCCGGTCCGTATGAGCTTGTGCAGGGAGGAACGGGAGCACTTTTGTTTGACCCGATATATACGACAGGCGAAACAGGAGAAAAAAACTTCTGGGGATTTTCTATACTTGTGATTAACTGGGAAGAATTCATAGATGATATACAGCTTGAGGCACTTGAGGACGCAGCATACCACTATCGCATTTGGAAAATGGATATGTCCACGGGCGAGAAATTATCGATTGCGGAGTGTGGAAGTGCAATAGCGGACGACGCACTTGAGGTAGTGTGTGATGTGCCTAACGATAACTGGCATTTCGAGATAGTTCCAGCCGGAGGCTGGATTTCAAATTCGGATATACTCTTTGGGAGCGTAGCATCAATAGTTTTCTCATTGCTTGTCACGGTGGTATACTGGCAGTTCGAGATGAGACGCTACAAGGAGGCTGTCTACACTGCAGGCATCAAGAAGGCGGCGAGGGAGGCTAAATCAGCCAATGAGGCTAAGACACGCTTCCTTTTTAATATGAGCCACGATATAAGAACGCCGCTCAATGCCGTTATCGGGTTTGCCGATCTTTTAAAGGAGCATCTTGACGATAGAGCGAAGGTCGAGGATTACGTCGACAAGATAAGGGCTTCGGGCTCAATGCTGCTCTCGATAATAAATCATGTGCTCGAGATGGCGAGGATTGAGAGCGGCAAGACAGCGCTCAATGAGAATGTGACCTGCATCAACGATATTGCAGATTCGCTTCAGGCTGTATTTGAACCGTCAGTGCATGAGAAGGAACTTATATGCAATATCAACTGTAATGTGACGCATGAGTATGTAATATGTGACGAGACAAAGGTAAGGGAGATATTCCTTAATATTATAGGAAACTCAGTCAAATACACGCCTAAGGGAGGGCGTGTCCGGGTTGATATTGTGGAGACGGATACGGACATAAAGGATTATGCTTCGTTCAGAATTGTGATTTCGGATACGGGGATAGGCATGAGTAAGGAGTATCTTCCACATATTTTTGAGGAATTCACAAGAGAACATTCGACTACCGAGGCAAAGGTTGACGGAACAGGTCTCGGACTTCCGATTGTGAAGGCACTGCTTGACCTTATGAAAGGTACGATTGATGTCAAGAGTGAGCCGGGAAAGGGTACAACGACGATAATAAATCTCTCATTTCCTGTTGCAACGAAAGAGCAGATTAAGGACGGAAATGAGCAGAAAAGAGAGAATCTTATCAACAGTCTTAAGGGAAAGCGACTGCTTCTTGCAGAGGACAATGACCTCAATGCAGAGATTGCCATGACCATATTGAATGAGAACGGAATTGAGGTTGAACGTGCGGAAGATGGCAGAATATGCGTAGATATGCTGAAGGCGGCGAGGGAGGACTACTACGACGGTATTCTCATGGACATTCAGATGCCGAATATGAACGGCTATGATGCTACGGAGGAGATAAGAAAGCTGCGTGGCAGACGAGGAATAATTCCGATTATCGCCATGACAGCCAACGCATTTGAGGAGGATAGAAAAAAGGCTTTCGTGTGCGGAATGAATGCACATATCGTAAAGCCTATTGATGTGGGGGTTATGCTCAGTACGCTGGGTAAATTTATTGTATGATATGTTAGATAATTACAAAAGTCCAATTTATAACTAAACAGTTGTGCAATTTTACTATATTGCAAGCTGGGTGCTTTTTGGCTCACAATAGTTCAGCTTTGCTGAACTACGGTGTTTATCGGCTGTGTTTTAGCCGATTATGCACCGTTGCGTAGCAAAATGCAACGAAAGTGTGCCCAGCGGGAATATAGTAAAATTGTACAACGTCAAGTATTCATAAATAGAGTTTTGCAATTACATTGAAAAGCTTATGGTCTCTGACCGAGTCCGCCTTCGAGGGTCAGCGTCTCACCTGTCATAAACTTGAAGTCAGGGGAGGCGAGCTGAACGCAGACGCGTCCGATTTCCGTTTCGACATTACCGTAATGTCCCATAGGCGGCATCTTGACGTTAGCCTTGAATGCGTCAGGGTAAGCCTTCTCAAAATTCTCGAGCTGTGCCGTCCATGCGAGCGGGCAGACGATGTTGACATTGATGCCGTCAGGTCCCCACTCGGTTGCAGCCACTCTTGTAAGACCTCTGATGCCTTCCTTGGCAGCGGCGTAGGCACACTGCCCGAAGTTGCCGAACAGCCCCGCTCCTGATGCAAAATTGATGACAGAGCCCTTGGTCTCCTTGAGGTATGGATAGCATGCCTTCATATAATAGAAAGCGGCGTACAGACCGGAATATACCGCAAGGTCGAACTGCTCGGTTGTGTGGTCGGCGAGTGTTACACCTGAAGCAGAAGCCTGTGCATTGTTGATAAGCACATCAATTCTTCCGAAGGTGTCAACTGCCTGCTTTACAACATTGGCAACGGTAGCTTCATTGTCAGCTCCGGCGTTCACATCCGCCTGCACAGGGAGAACCTTGATGCCGAATTTCTCCTCAAGCTCTGCCTTAGCTTCCTCAAGCTTCTTAATATTTCTTCCGGTGATAACGAGATTAGCTCCCTCTTTGGCATATGCCGTTGCAATGCCGTATCCGATTGAGCCGCAGCTTCCGTCCTGTAGAACTGCTCTTCCTCCGCCTGTGATGATGGCTGTCTTACCTGTCAAAAATCCCATTTCTATTGCCCCTTTCCGAATAATTATTTTAATTGGTTAATCTATTGACACCGTTTTTATGGATATATTGTGTCAAGTGAGTAGAGTATAACATAGTTGTATGATAATTGTACATAATAGTCAAAAATTTAACGAAAATTATTGCATAATTTTTGAGTTATAGTGAAAAAATAAGATGTTATTGCAGTTGTCGGCTATATCCTGTTAGTGTATACTAAAAGTATTTGTTGCTGAGCGAAAGCAAATGGCATTTATGGCAGAAGAGAAATCGCCTTCGTAAATTTCTCCTCGCCTCTTCGCGACGAGGCAATCAGAAAAGAGGATTTATATGAATTACAAAAAAATGAGAACATCAATACTTGCCCTATTGATGGTTATTGCATTAGCAATCACAGGATGTGAGAGCGCAGACTATGGGGCATCGTTAAAGGGACAGCTTTCAGGCACGGCAGAGACGGAGACTTCCACGAAACAGTCGGAGACACTTACGCAGACAGAGCAGCAGGTTCAGGACAGCGGGGCACTCTCGGCGGAGGATTTGCTTATAGATGTCGGAGCCCTTTCCATACCCGATTACAGCGGCACGGACTTTTACATAGTAAATGACAATGTACCTTTTTTTGACGAAGCACTGAAAAGTTATTCGGGAGATAATTTTATCTACTTATCGGAGCTTGACGACCTCGAAAGGTGCGGAACCTGCATAGGGCTGTTTTCCAACTCGACGCTTCCGACGGAGCAAAGAGGTGAAATTGGACATATCAAACCGAGCGGCTGGCACACGGTCAAGTACGATAAATCGGTAATCTCGGAGCTCTACCTTTATAACAGGTGCCATCTTCTCATGTATGCGGTATCAGGTATAAATGATGATACCAGAAACCTGATTACCGGGACGAGACAGTTCAATCTCGATATGTTAGAGCTTGAAAATCAGGTGCTGGATACGCTGAAGTACGATGAGAGTGTAAGACTACTGTACAGGGTAACACCTCTTTTTGAAGGGGATAATCTTGTCGCGAAGGGAGTTTTAATGGAAGCGATGTGCCTTGGCGATGAGGAGGGACTGAGCTTTTGCGTGTTTATCTACAATGTGCAGGATGGAATTGTGATAGATTATGCGACGGGCGAGAGCGCACTTGCACAGGAGGCAGAGAATGGGACAATAGCCGTGACGGATTATGTTGTAAACACCAATTCGGGAAAATTCCACTATACATGGTGTTCGTCGGTCGAGAAGATTAAGACTCAGAACAGAATGAATTTCAACGGGACGAGAGATGAGCTTGTGGAAATGGGCTATGAGCCATGTAAAATATGTGAACCATGAAGTAATGTATAAAAAACGCAGGGAAATATAAAGTGATATTTTCCCTGCGTTTTACTTAATTATAGTAAAATTTGCTGACTCATATATTAAAGCTTACAGCTTAAATTTGCTTATAAGTTCAGTGAGCACAGATGCCTGTGCGGCGAGCTCTTCTGAGGTTGCAGAACTCTCCTGAGCTGTGGCGGAGGTATCCTGAACCGCCTGTGCGATACTGTCAATTCCGGCCTGCATCTGCTTCATATTAGCCTCCTGCTCAACTGAAAGATCGGCAGTATGCGTAACCATTGTACTTACATTGTCTATGCCTGATACAACGGTCTGCAAGGTGTCAGTTACCTGATTTGCCAGTGCTACACCCTTTTCAATCTCGTTCATTGATACACCGATAAGCTCCTTGGTTGTAGCGGCAGCCTCTGAACTTTGAGTTGCGAGTGCACCTATCTCGGAAGCGACGACTGCAAAACCACGTCCGGCATCACCGGCCCTTGCGGCTTCAATCGAGGCATTCAGAGAGAGCAGATTGGTCTGGTCGGCAATTTCTTCAATTGTGTGGATGATTCCGACTACCTGATTGGACGTTTCACTGATTTTTTTCATTGCGTCAAGCATGTCTTTCATCTGGGACTTACTGCTGTCGGCAAGCGAAGTTACCTTCTTTGCCTCGGATGCACAGTTTAATGCATCATTTTTACTGTTTTGAAGTTCTGTCACAATGTTGTCTGTTGTGGCCACAAGTTCTTCGACGGAGGCAGCCTGTGTTGTGGCGCCTTCGGCAAGCGTCTGGGCAGCTTTTGCCAAATCATCGGATCCTGCTGAAACCTGTCGTGAGCTTTCGGTTATTCCTGTCATAATCTCAGTCAATGATGAGGAAATATTTAAAAGAGCATCTTTAATTTTACTGAAATCACCTGTGTAATCCTGATTTAGTGAAATAGATAGTGTTCCATTTGCCATATCAGCGAGTACGGAAGATACCTCATCAATGTATGCGATGTAGACTTTGAGACGGGAGACAGTCTGCTGTATGGATTGTCCGAGATCCCCAATCTCATCGTTGGTTGTGATTTCAAGTTTGACATCAAGATTGCCGTCGGCAAGCTCCTTTGCGGCGACATCAAGGGACTCGATAGGCTTTGTAATGGATGCGGAAACCTTCCTGATTGCAAAGAATATGATCACGATACCGACGGCAAAGATTATCACCATTGCAATAATCATTCTGACAAGGCTCTGCGAATATTCACCGGATGACAGACTGCTGAAGACAACATATCCTGTGTCATCTATTGCTGTTACAAAGCCGTATTTGTGTGAGCCGTTTATGCTGTATTTCACAAATCCGTCTTTTCCGGAGGAGACGAGGTTGGTAACATTGGAGGAAATGTCAAGGCTGCCGAGTGACTTCTGGATAAGTGAACTGTCGGGATGATAGATGATAGTTCCGTCAGATGACGTCATGATGACATAGCCTGTGTTGCCTATGGTACATTTACTCAGAATTTCACCTACATGTGCAAGGGATAAGTCAAGTCCTGCTACACCTACGACTTTTCCTGATGCGGAATCTATGACAGGGGCAGCGGCACTGACAATGGTTTCACCTGTGCTGGCATCAATGTAAGGCTTTGTGAGCATTGGAGACTTTGTCTGAGTCACGGAATACCATTCACGGGAGGTTATCTGGAATTCGGAACCGCTTGTGTATCCGTCGGACTGAGTCAGAACATTTGCATCAATGGAGGCAATCCATACTGCCATGATATTATCGGAATCCGCCTGCTGCATATTCACCATATATTGAAGGACTGAGGAATAATCCTTTGCCTGAGTTATGCTTTTGGTGGAAGACGCGGATGTGATGGTGCTTAATACTTGTGGGTTTACGGATAGATGACTTACGGACTTAAGATACTGTTGAAAAAATGTATTGAGTTCATTTGATGCTGATTGTGACTCGAGGGTCAATTCCTTCTCGTTTGAGGTATCAAGCTGCACCTTAACGATAATTGCCAGCACAATTGCAACTACAAGAAAGATAATACAGGTCGGCGTACCTATCTGTTTTGCTATCTTTCCCGATATTTTTTCTTTTTGCGTTGACCGTCCTACGACGGAATTCTGTGGTTCCTTCATGTTAATTCCACCTTTCTTGGCTTATTGTAGTATTGCACTGAAAATTGGATGAATAATCATGGGTGCTTTTGTGGAGACAGCATTTGATAATTCAGACAAAAAGTGTATAACATTATTATAGCACATAATAATTTATAAAAAAACAGTAAATTGTCATAAAATATTTATAAAATATAAAATCTAACCTTTTTTCACTTTTTGCCGTCCTTTTTGCATGTACTATTTTATAATTAACTGATATCATGATGTCGTGTTCAGAAGATTTTTAATGCGGATTTCCAAAAAAGACCGGCATTAAAAAAGCAATATAAAATATTTTGGAGGGATTATGAGACAGTACGCAAAACCATTATCACTTAGGGACGTTCAGGTGAATGATAAGTTCTGGAAGGAGAAGATGGAGCTTGTCAGAAATGAGGTTATCCCATACCAGTGGGACGCGTTAAATGACCGTGTTGAGGGGGCTGCGCCGAGCTTCTGTATGAGAAATTTCAAGATTGCAGGAAAGATTACAAAGGCTAGGCGTGAGCTTGGTGAAAAATATCAGGAGAAGGTATGGCCGCTCGACACCTTCGAGACGCTTCCGCAGGATATGGAGCACATGGAGGACAGATTTTACGGCTTTCTTTTCCAGGACAGCGATTTTTCAAAATGGATTGAGGCGGTTGCCTACTCGCTCACGCAGCATCCTGACGAGGAGCTTGAGCGCATAGCCGACGGCGCAATCGATATCGTGTGCGCGGCACAGCAGGAGAACGGCTATCTCGATACATACTATATAATTAATGATATGTCCAAGGTGTTCACGAACCTTCGCGACAACCATGAGCTGTACTGCTTCGGACATCTCACCGAGGGCGCCGTTGCATATTATCAGGCGACGGGAAAGGATAAGCTTCTCAACGCCGCGCGCCGTTTTGCGGACTACATCTATGACTGCTTTGGAAAGGACGAGGGCAAGAAGAAGGGCTATCCGGGACACGAGATTGCCGAGATGGCGCTTATGCGCCTCTACGATGTGACAGGTGAGGAGAAATATAGGGAGCTTTCGGAGTTTTTCATAAATGAGAGAGGCACAAGACCATATTATTTTGACGGGGAGCACCCGGAGGTCGTAAAGAAAGGACATGAGGTTGAGCTTCGCCATCACTATCATCAGGCACATCTTCCGGTGCGTGAGCAGGACGAGGCTGTGGGTCATTCCGTGCGCGCCGTGTATCTCTACTCGGGTATGGCGGACGTTGCGAGGGTTGACGATGATGAGGCGCTCTATAACGCATGTCTTAAGCTGTGGGACAATATAACTCAGAAAAAGATGTATGTTACGGGCGGAATAGGTGCGACACATATGGGAGAGGCGTTCTCGTTTAACTATGATCTGCCGAATGACACAGCCTACTCGGAGACCTGCGCCGCAATAGGGCTTGTATTTTTTGCCAGAAGAATGTTGCAGATAAAGCCGGAGCGCCGCTTTGCCGATGTGATGGAGCGCGCTCTCTACAACACGGTGCTCGCGGGAATGGCTGCCGACGGAAAGAGCTTCTTCTATGTAAATCCTCTCGAGGTTTATCCTAAGGCGTGCCACGAGGACGCGAGAAAATTCCATGTAAAGCCAATCCGCCAGAAATGGTTTGGCTGTGCCTGCTGTCCTCCGAACATTGCAAGACTGTTGAGCTCTCTTTCGATGTATGCCTACACGGAAAATGACGACACGCTTTTTGCACATCTTTTTGTCGGAGGCAGTGTAAAGAAATATGTTGGACAGACGGGTGACGGTGCAGCAGATGAGTGCAGTGCGGCAAAATGTATGAGCTTCTATGTGACGACGGATATGCCTTGGCAGGGAACCACAGTATATAGTTGCACGAACGAGGAACCTGTGCACGGCACGCTTGCAGTCCGCGTCCCTGAATGGAGCAGGACTTTCAAAGTGAGCGGCGTTGCAGGTGAGCTTGATGAGAGCACGGCACAGCTTAAAGACGGCTATTTGTACATACCCCGTGACTGGAAGAAGGGCGACGAGGTTAAGCTCGAGCTCTCGATGGAGACGGAATTCATAGCGGCGAACAGCGAGGTTCGCGAGGACATGGATAAGACTGCGTTAAGACGCGGACCGTTTATCTACTGCCTTGAGGAGGCTGACAACGGAGCCGGGCTTCACAGACTCAGCGTGTGCGTCGATGCAAAGCCTGAGGAGACCATGTTAAACATCGCCGGCACCGACGTGGTGGCACTGAGAATTACCGGAAAGAAGCTGAAGGACAGCGGTGACAATGCCCCTGAAAAATCATCAGATGTTTCGGGTACGTCGGACGCACCTCTGTACAGCACGCTCAAAAAGCCTCAGTACGAAGCTGTACAGCTCACATATGTTCCGTACTACGCATGGAACAACCGCGGTGAGGGCGAGATGAGTGTGTGGGTGAAGTATGATTTTGAGTAGGAAGGTACTTTGTTGTAATGTACGACGAAGCTGTATAGTGTAAAAATAAAAAATCCCCATGCCTGAATGTGCATATTTGATATGCGTTAGGCATGGGGATTTTTGTCTATTTCACGGTGTCCTTCACGTCCGCGAACAACTGCATATCCTCGGCGGTGAGCTTGACGTTAGTCGAAAAGTTACGCCCGTCGTCAGTCGTGATGTTGATTTCTATAATTGTTCCCTCTTTTATCACATCTTTTCCCGATACGGCGCGGAGGAACATCGGAAACTTAGGGTGTGCCGCCGTGAAACGATCCCATGATGATTTTAACTGAAATAATTTTGCAGGATTCATATTTCGTCCTTTCTGAATAGGTGCTGATTGGTGAAAACGGGCAGAGCCTTCAAAAAAATTTATAAAAAATGAATAGTGGTAACTGCCGTTTCAAGTATTTAGGGTACAGTGTGTGAAGGGTTTTGTCAAGACTATCATTCCGCCCTCAATGTCGGAATTGGCTGTATGGCTCATAGAGTGCTAGTAACAACTAAGCTTCTCCAAAAATTTGTGACACGCATAAATATATTCTTTTATACATAGAAAAAATTTATTCTATTTGACCCAAACATCATTTTATATAGGGAAATAATTTTTAAAATAAGATTAAATTCTGTTGGAATATAGATATTAATATAGTAAAATAGATACAGGCATTATAGATTATATATTGAAGATTATATGTTGGGATTTTACAAAAAATATACATGGATATGATGAGGAGGTCACAATGTCAAAAATCATCACGCAAGCTTGCATCGGACTTCTGACCTTTTGACTATGGTATCATACTATATATTATAATGATTGAACATGTTTTTACAAGTTATGTTAAATGAGGAATGATTATGGAATGGAAATATAATCCGTCGGCGTGCACGCTGTGCCCGAGGGAGTGCGGTGCGGACAGGCTTCACGGAGTGCGCGGCAGGTGCGGCTGTGACAGCGATATATATGTGGCGAGAGCGGCTCTTCATATGTGGGAGGAGCCCTGCATATCGGGCGAGAGGGGCTCGGGAACGGTATTTTTTTCGGGGTGTCCGCTCGGCTGTGTGTTCTGCCAGAATTCAAATATAGCAAATGCGAAGGTGGGAAAGCGGATTTCCGTCGAGCGTCTTTCTGGGATTTTTCTTGAGCAGCAGGAGCGTGGGGCAAACAATATCAACCTCGTGACGCCGACGCATTACATACCGCAGATTGCGGCGGCGCTTGATTTGTCGCGGCAGCAGGGCATGAAGCTTCCGGTCGTGTACAACAGCGGCGGATACGAGAAGGTCGAGGCACTCAGGCTGCTGGACGGTCTTGTGGACGTGTATCTTCCTGACATGAAGTATATGTCATCGGAGCTCGCGAAGAAATACAGCAAAGCCGAGGACTATCCTGATTTTGCAAAAGAAGCTCTTGCGGAGATGTTCAGACAGGTGGGAAAGCCGGTATTTGAGCCTGAAAATTCTGCTACAGCCGAGGACGGGCTTATAATGAAACGTGGAATGATAGTGCGCCATCTCGTGCTACCAGGGTGCACTGCGGACTCCAAGGCGGTTGTTAAATATCTGCATGATACATACGGGGACGACATTTACCTGAGCATAATGAGCCAGTACACGCCTATGCCGGAGCTTCTGCCGGGCGGCAGGCTCAACACACTTTACCCTGAACTTGGAAGATGCGTGACTAAAAGAGAGTACGACGCGGTTGTTGACTATGCGATAGACCTCGGTGTCGAGAATGCCTTTATTCAGGAGGGCGATGTGGCTAAGGACAGCTTTATCCCGGATTTTGAGGGGCTGTCGGGGGTGTAGTGTGAAGAATTTCATCGCCTTCCTACGATAAATCGCTAGAAAATCAAGATTAGTATGAAAATATATTTGACAGATGTTTTTAGATATGCAATTTGTTTATGAGCGAAAACAAATTGCTCTAATGGCAGACGAGAAATCGCCTACGCGAATTTCTCATCGCCTCCTCGCGATAAATCGCTCGGAAATGAGGATTAGTGTGAAAAATATGAAATATAATTGCCCATATGACAAAAAGTGCGGCGGCTGCAATCTGCTCTCGCACGATTACGCGGAACAGTTAAAGATAAAGAAGGAGGCGCTTGCCAAGCTTTTGGCTCCATATGGAAAGCTGACTGAGGTAATCGGCATGGACGAGCCCTTGCACTACCGCAACAAAGTACATGCGGTATTCACGACGGACAGAAAAGGAAACATCATATCAGGAGTGTATGAGGAGGGAACCCACAAGGTGGTAGCGGTGGACAACTGCCTCATCGAGAACGAGAAAGCTGATGCCATAATTGCGACAATCAGGAAGTTTCTCCCGTCATTCAAACTCAAGGTCTACGACGAGGACCGAAGAACAGGACTTTTCCGCCATGTTCTTATCAGAACGGCGCACAGCACGGGACAGATTATGGTTGTCCTCGTCCTCTCAAGCACGATGTTTCCGTCAAAAAATAATTTTGTCAAGGCGCTCTTAAAGGAGCACCCGGAAATAACGACAATCGTGATGAACATTAATGACAAACGCACGTCGATGGTGCTCGGAGACAGGGAGCAGACGCTCTACGGAAAGGGCTACATAGAGGACGTGCTCTGCGGAAATACTTTCCGCATTTCGCCGAAGTCCTTTTATCAGATAAACTCCGTACAGACGGAGATACTCTACAACAAGGCAATCGAGTTTGCGGGGCTTACGGGAAATGAGACGGTCATAGATGCCTACTGCGGAATTGGCACGATAGGAATTACCGCCGCGGCGCATATGGCAAACAAGGGAGGCAGTGTAATCGGCGTGGAGCTTAACCCTGCCGCTGTAAAGGACGCCATCGCTAACGCAAAGCGCAACAACATGGACAATATCCGTTTCTATTGCGACGACGCCGGAAAATTTATGACTAAGATGGCTGCAAGCGGTCAGCGCGCAGATGTCGTGTTCATGGACCCGCCGCGCTCTGGAAGTGATGAGGCATTTTTAAGCTGCGTTGCTAAGCTGGCACCTAAGAAAATTGTCTATATTTCCTGCGGTCCCGATACCTTGGCGCGCGATTTGGGAGTGCTCAAAAAGAAGGGGTATAGGGTTGAAAAAATGGTGGGGGTTGATTTGTTTCCGATGACGAATCATGTGGAGACTGTGGTGTTGCTACAAAGAAAGGATATGTAGAAATCCTTGAATTTACGCACTTTGTAGAGTTTTTCAGTTTCAACAAGATTGGTGAAAATCACAAGGAAAAAGAGCTTGTGAGGAAAGTGACCGTAGTTGTAGCATTAGACCTCGGTTGCGGGAACACAAAAAATTCTGAATATGAAAGTGAATAGAGAGCTATCAGATATATTGATAGAACGTAGGGATACTTCAAAAGAGTGTCCCTATTTTTTATATTAGGGCATTCCAAAAGGAGTGCCTTTTTCAATTCACTTTAGAAGGAGGTCATACAATGACAAACACAGCGTTAGGAGCAGGAGCTGAAAAAGCCCAAGAAATTATTTTTATCAGTGAAGCACATGAGAAATTCTACTACGAGAAATT
>CAMEEX010000026.1 GCA_945915235.1 uncultured Clostridia bacterium
AAGTGGTTAATTCTACTTCCCATTATTTTTGCCAATTAAAATTATACACTAACTTGCGAAAATAGTTTGCAGTTTTACTCATTTTAAGCTAGAATGTAAGTATATTCGCAGTCAGCACAACAATACTGCTTTTTGCGTACAATATTTTATTTTTATGAGGGATTGAGGGAATTTTTATGAACGAAAAAGCACTTAGAATTTTAGAGTACACCAAAATAATAGAGATGCTGTCAGAACAGGCAGCCTCCGACATGGGAAAGGAGCTCTGCCATAAGCTCAGACCCATGACAGACATAGATGAAATAAGACGTGCACAGAAGGAGACCTCCGACGCACTGTACAGAATAGTAAAAAGAGGAGGTGTGTCCTTCTCAGGACTTAAGGATATCGGCATGTCATTAAAGCGCCTTGAGATCGGTGCAAGCATCGGCATGAGCGAGCTTCTTGCGCTCTCCTCGATGCTCAACGTGGCTAACCGCGTCAAGACCTACGGCAGACGTGAGACGGACGATACCTCACGCGACTGTCTCGACACAATGTTCGAGGCTATTGAGCCGCTCACCTCGCTCAACCGCGAGATTAACCGCTGCATAATCTCCGACGAGGAGATGGCTGACGATGCGAGCGCCAAGCTCAAGGATATCCGCAGACATATCCGCATAGCGAACGACAAAATCCACTCGGAGCTCAACTCCATGGTCGGCGGACAGCGCACCTACCTTCAGGACGCCGTCGTCACGACGAGAGCCGGACGCTACTGTATACCTGTAAAGGCGGAATACCGCTCACAGGTACCGGGCATGATACATGACCAGTCCTCCTCGGGCTCCACTCTCTTTATCGAGCCTATGGCTGTTGTCAAGCTCAACAACGAGCTTCGCGAGCTCGAGCTCAAGGAGATAGAGGAGATTAATGTCATTCTCGCCAATCTGAGTGAGGAGGCAGCGCAGTATATCGACAGTCTCCACGCGGATTTGAAGGTACTCACACAGCTTGATTTCATATTTGCAAGAGCGAGCCTTTCAAAACGCTACAACGGCAGCGAACCGGTGATGAACGAGAACGGCTACATCAACATCAAGAAGGGACGCCACCCTCTCATAGATCCTAAGAAGGTTGTTCCCATTGACGTGTATTTAGGCAAAGACTTCAACCTGCTCGTCATAACGGGACCTAACACGGGCGGTAAGACCGTAACCTTAAAGACTATCGGACTTTTCACGCTCATGGGACAGGCCGGACTTCACATTCCGGCATTTGACGGCTCGGAGCTGTCAGTATTTAACGATGTATTCGCGGATATAGGTGATGAACAGAGCATTGAGCAGAGCCTCTCGACCTTCTCCTCGCATATGACACATATAGTGGATATCTTGGGAAAGGCTGACTACAAGAGTCTCGTGCTCTTTGATGAGCTCTGTGCCGGAACCGACCCTACAGAGGGCGCTGCACTCGCCATATCCATCTTGCAGGATTTACACAAGCGTCAGGTTACCTGCGCCGCCACGACCCACTACAGCGAGCTCAAGGTGTATGCCCTGTCAACCCCGGGCGTCGTGAACGCCTGCTGTGAGTTCGACGTGAACACACTCTCCCCTACCTACAGACTGTTGGTTGGTATTCCGGGAAAGAGCAACGCCTTTGCTATATCGGGCAAGCTTGGACTTCCGTCATATATTATAGAGAACGCCAAGTCACAGATTGGCACTAACGACAAGGCATTCGAGGACCTTCTTGCAAGCCTTGAGGAGAGCCGCGTCACGATTGAGCGCGAGCGCGAGGAGATATCGACCTACAAGGCACAGGTAGCCGAGCTCAAGCAGGCACTCGAAGCAAAGCAGGAACGCCTTGATGAGCGCTCCGACAAGATTATCCGCCGTGCCAATGAAGAGGCTGCCGACATTCTGCGCGATGCGAAAGAGTACGCCGATGAAGTTATAAGAAAGTTCAACAAATATGAGCGTCAGGGTGTTTCAGCCGCAGAGATGGAGAAGGAGCGAAAGGCTGCCCGCGAGAAGTTAGACTCCGTATCCGGAAAACTTACACTCAAAAATACACCTAAAACCTCCGGCAGGAACTACACTGCAAAAGATTTCCACATAGGCGACCGCGTGAAAGTGCTCAGCATGAACCTTGAGGGTACCGTCCACACGCTCCCTGACGCTAAGGGCAACTTAAGCGTCACAATGGGAATACTCAACTCACAGGTGAACATAAAGGATCTTATAATACTCGAAGATAATAATAAGATAACTGCCAAGAAGGGAATGGGCGGTTCAGGTGCCATAAAAGCATCCAAGACCTTCACACTCTCGAGCGAGATAAATCTCATCGGCATGACAGTTGACGAAGCCATCGCACACCTTGACAAGTATCTCGATGATGCCTACCTTTCTCATATTCCTTCCGTGCGTATTGTCCATGGAAAAGGCTCCGGAGCATTAAGAAGTGCCGTACAGAGCCACTTAAAGCGCCAGAAGTACATCAAATCCTACCGCCTTGGCACCTTCGGAGAAGGCGATGCGGGCGTTACAATAGCCGAATTCAAGTAATTGTTGCAATGACACGTTTTTGTTATGGATATTAATACACCACAGGAGGACGCAGCATGGCAAAACAAAAAATACTCATCGTAGACGATGATAACAATATCGCAGAGCTTATATCTCTATATCTTATGAAGGAATGTTTTGACACACTTATAGTCGAAGATGGAGAACAGGCTCTTGAACAGTTTGGACAATTCCAGCCCAACCTCATTCTCCTCGACCTAATGCTCCCCGGAATAGACGGCTATCAGGTCTGCCGCGAGATAAGGCGCACATCCAACGTGCCTATCATCATGCTTTCCGCCAAGGGTGAAGTGTTCGACAAGGTGCTCGGACTTGAACTCGGAGCGGACGATTATATAATCAAACCTTTTGACTCGAAGGAGCTCGTCGCCCGTGTGAAGGCAGTGCTCAGGCGCACACAGACGCAGGCTGCCTCCCTCGCCGCCGCACTTCCTTCCGAGAATATAGGTGAGTATGTCGAGTACCCTGACCTTCTCATCAATCTGACGAACTATTCCGTTATTTACAAAGGGCAGAACGTGGATATGCCCCCTAAGGAGCTTGAGCTTCTGTATTTCCTTGCCTCATCTCCTAACCAGGTTTTTACAAGAGAGCAGCTTCTCGACCATATCTGGGGCTACGAATATGTGGGGGACACACGAACAGTAGACGTTCATATTAAGCGTATCCGTGAAAAGATACACGATAATGAATATTGGAGCATCAGCACCGTCTGGAGTATAGGTTACAAATTCGGGGTCAAAAAGCCATGAGAAGAAAAATGTTTGTAAGATTGTTAGTTGAATACGCTATTTTCGGTATAATAAGCTTTCTTACCATATCTCTTCTTATTCCGCAAATGTACCATACCCACACGGTAAAGGAGGAGTCTGCCGCCATGTACCGTCAGGCATCATATATAGCCTACGCCTACGGCCCGGGCGTGATAGCCGGGAGCAAGGCATATGTCCAGTCCGCCACGGCGCAGCTCACCATCGTGGACAGATATCTCAACTGCGAAGTTATGATTGTTGACAAGGACGGTAATATTATCGCTGACACCTACAGCCGAATAGGCTCGATAAAAGATTTCGACCCGTCCGTGAGCGGTAACAGGTACTACTTCGAAGGCGATTTCTTCGGAACCTTCGACCATGATGTGCTGACGGTCATCGCACCTGTCAATTCGCAGTACACACTGCGCGGATATGTGCTCATACACAAGGACTTATCAAAGCTTGAGCAGAGCAGCAACTCCGTGTTCAACTACAACTATATCACTATGATTATAGTATTAGTTTACTCGTCAGGCTTCATCTTCCTGTATATGTTCCGCATATATCTTCCAATCAGGAAGCTCACCAAGCTGACGAAGGGCTATGCAGACGGAGACCTCTCTGCAAGGGCGCATTTCAAGCGCGTTGATGAGCTCGGACAGCTCGCCAACTCCCTCGACTTCATGGCAGGCGAGATAGACAAGCTAAACGACTACCAGAACAAGTTCATCGCGAACGTGTCTCACGATTTCCGCTCCCCGCTCACATCGATTAAGGGCTATCTTGAGGCGATGCTCGACGGAACCATTCCTCCAGAGCTGTATGAAAAATATCTGAACATAGTGCTCTTTGAGACCGAGCGCCTCAACAAGCTCACCGGAAGCCTGCTCACACTCAATAAAATGAATCAGGGAATGATGCTTGAAATAAGCAGTTTTGACATAAACGAGATTATACGCAAGACAATTCTTACGTTTGAGGGTGTGTGCTCGCAGAAGAAGATACAGTTCAACCTGACCTTCTCAGACAAGAATACCTTCGTTGACGCTGACTATGGCAAAATCCAGCAGGTCATATACAACCTCATCGACAATGCCATAAAATTCAGCAACAGCAGCTCTTTTATTAATATTTCAACTTACGAAAAAGGTGAGAAAATTTTTATCTCCGTAAAGGACTTCGGAATGGGAATTCCTAAGGACAATATTGAAAAAATCTGGGATCGCTTCTACAAATCAGACCTTTCAAGAGGAAAGGATAAAAAGGGAACCGGGCTTGGTCTATCGATAGTTAAAGAAATCATAAACGCACATAAAACAACTATAGACGTTATAAGCACCGAGGGAACCGGCACGGAGTTCATCTTCTCCCTTCCGAAAACCAAAACTGAGGATTGAAGAAACTTCAATCCCAGTTAAAGGTTCTCGGCTTTCCCTCAAGTCTCATACCCTCAAAATTATTCTGCCTGAGCGCCTCATACAGCACAATTGCAACCGAATTGGACAGGTTGAGCGAACGCGTTTCTCCTATCATAGGGATACGGATTGAGGTCTCCGGGTACTTCTGCAATATACTCTCAGGTATTCCCGCGCTTTCCTTGCCGAACATAATGTACGCATTCTCATCATAGTGTACATGCGTGTACACATTTTTAGCCTTAGTTGTCGCCATATACAGTCTGGCACCGGGATTTTTTTCCATAAAGTCATCAAAATCATCATAGACCGTAACATCAAGGTTAGGCCAGTAGTCAAGCCCTGCCCGCTTTAACATCTTATCGTTAATCTGGAAGCCGAGCGGTCCTATAAGATGCAGCCTGCTGCCGGTGGCAACGCAGGTTCTTCCTATATTTCCCGTATTCGCGGGCATCTCCGGTTCGTGAAGAACAATATTCATCATAGTGCTAGTCCTCTTTCTTAATTGAAATATCAAGCTCCACAAGCTTATTTCCATCGTAGGATAACGGAACGCAGATATTCTTCGCATATGCGCTTGACAGTTTAAAATTACCCTGAATGATGCTTGGCGGCGTTATATCCACAACAATTCCCTTTGTTGACAGAACCGTCGCAGCATTGCCGAATATCATATTCCCCAACTCGCTGAGCGCGCTCATTGAAATCTCATCAAGCTTCTCTATCGGCATAAAACACATTTTACCTGCAATATCACATGCTACATCATTATGCATTGCCAGAAGCACGAGACCTCTCATCTGTCCTGTTATTCCTATATTAACAACAACTGACTCAGCTTCAAATTCTGTCGGTTTCACATAAGGCTTTCCAACTTCAAAGTTAATATGGCACACATCCTTCATTACCTGCGTCGCCGCCATCAAAAACACATTTATATATTCCACGTTCATATCAGCCATGTCTTTTTCCTCCTATTGTTATGGTTTATCAAGGTAGCGCACCTCATCGCCATTTACAATTTTCTTATCATTATCGGCAGTCAGGTATCCTATGACAGCCGCTGATACTCCCTCAAAAGCCAGTGCCTCAATAAGCATTCCCGGCTTTTCAGTAACTACAAGCATACTTCCGGCTGATGCCTCCTCGTATGGATTAAGTCCCATTATCTCACAGAATTCTATCGTTTCCTGCCTTACAGGTATGGCTCTAAGGTCGATATCAAGCCCGCAGCCGCTTCTTACCGATAGCTCCCACAGCGCCGCGAATATTCCCTTCTGCGCCACATCATGCATCGCTATGGCTCCATTGTCAGCGGCAATCCGGGCAGTTTTTATCAGGCATGCCCGCCCTAAAGCTTCCTTCGCCCTATCTACATATGCTACGGGTAGTTTTTCAAGCAGCTCACTTTTATGCTCATCATACAGATATGCCGTCTCCTCCATCGCAATCCAGCCTGTCTGTATGACCGCCATTCCTGCCTTTGCATTTTTTACGCTCAGAAGCCCGCTCTTATGGCAGGTCCCCGTAACCGTAACCGTAACCATATCCTGATTTACGCCGTCGCACAGCTCGCTGTGACCGCCTGAAAGCTGTATTTTACACTCACCGCACGCATCATTTACCAACCGCGTAAGGTCTTTTAAGCGCTTCTCATCAAAATCTTCTTTCAGAATAAAAGCCGCCGATGCCGCTATCGGTGTTCCGCCGCACGCCGCGATATTGTTGACTGCGCGCATCACCGCAAAATATGGCGCAAGCCTCTCACCCGTGAGCGCACACTCCGTCGATGTGAGAATGTAACAGTCCCCGGCATCAATAACGCTGCAATCCTGTCCTGCCGCACCGCCCGTCACAACACTTTTATTTTTATTGGTAATAAGCTTCAGCACCGATCTGTTCAGTATTGATTCAGATATCTTTCTATTCTTCATCCCTATTGCCCTTTACATTCTAATGAGTTATTGGTATTCTAATTAAGGATGATTTTTTACAGATATGCAGCAATCATCGGAAGCAGCATTGCGAGAACCAATATCACAACGATAACTATTGTAATAATTCTTCTGTTTTTTTTGCTGTAAAAATTAAACATATTTTAAATAATCTCCATTCTGCCGCCTGAAGCGGCACCTATATAATATAACCAAAAACATCACCGGAGGCATAACCATGATTGACAATCTTATACGCACTCTGCCGGTTTCCTTAATATTCTGCACCATAGTTATGGGCTTTCTGCTGTTGTATGAGCGCAAAAAACATTCACGCGAGGCTAACAGACGCGAGGCAGAATTCTGGCAGCGCGAGGACAAAGCCAACACCATACGCAGACAGGATATATCCCTTCTGCCGTACATCGAAATCCCATACGATACGCTTCCCTTCATCGACAACGCACACGGCGAGATTGCCGCCTGCCAGAAGGAGCTGTTAGCTCTCAAAGGATCCAAGCTTCTCAACCTGTCAGGTCTTTCCAACACTGACTTAAAGCTCATGTACGGCGTTGCCAATCTTCCTCAGCTCTCGGAATACGACGATGCCTGCACTGCGATGTACCGCATAGTAGCCAATCTCGGCAGTCATCTGTCGGAGGAGGGCTTCCACAGCGAGGCCATAGCCTTTCTCGAATTCGGCATAGATGCCGGCTCCGATATAAGCCGCAACTTCTATATTCTCGCCGACGAGTACGCGCTCGCCGGAAGATACAGCGATATAGAGAAACTTATCGCACGCGCCAAGGCGCTCAATTCACCGATAAAAAATACCATCGTAAACAAGCTGAACGAAAAATATCAGAGGGTTCTTCCATAGGTTGACAGTATCCTGTCAATCTCCCTTGAGGCCTGGCTCTTTGTCAGGCTCTCTATTTCTCTGTCAAGTACGACATCATGCTGCCTCATAAGGCTTCTCAAAAAATTAATCTGCTTAGGTGTAATCGGCGTATCCTTCTTTGCCGTGTACGCCATCTCCTCAGGAAGAAAGATTTCTCCAAAGTCCTCCCCATCACGGTTCTCTGCCTCCTCATAAAGACAGTCGTACAGCCTTGCAGCCGCAGCCGCATCTGAAAACGCCCTGTGCCTCGGCTCCTCGACAATGCCGTAGAAGCCACACAGACTCTCAAGGCTTCTGCTCTCAAGACCTGAAAGCAGCTTTCTTGATATCTTATGCGTGTCTATACCTATCGCATGATATCTTATCTTCATATCCAGAGCCTTCTGACATATGAATCCGTAGTCAAACGCCACATTATGCCCCAGAACCGGCAGCTCTCCAATAAAATCTAACAGTTCCCCAAGCACTTCCTCCACGGCAGGAGCAGCGAGCACCATCGTGTCGTCTATCCCCGTAATCTCCGTGATGCGCGGCGGAATATGTATTCCCGGATTTACGAAGGTTGCAAAGCTCTCACCCTTCTCACCGCCTAAGTATTTTACCGCACCGATTTCTATTATCCTGTCATCGCGCGGACTAAGCCCCGTCGTCTCAAGGTCAAGCGCAACATAATCCATTGCTTTTTTTATCATATTTAAACCCCTGCATACTGCCCTTAGTACGAGATTATCTCATAGCCGTCGTCCGTGACGAGCACCTGTATCTCCCACTGGGCTGAAGGCGACCTGTCCTGTGTGTAGGCAGTCCAGTCATTATCCTCATCGATGTAGATTTCCTGCTTACCCATGTTAATCATAGGCTCAATGGTAAACATAAGTCCCGGAGCCATGACCATCTCAGTGCCTGCCTTGGAAACGTAGCTTACAAACGGATCCTCGTGGAACTCAAGTCCAACTCCGTGACCGCCAATCTCACGGACAACCGAGTAGCCGTTCTCCTTGGCAAAATCATTGATTGCCTGACCTACATCGCCTAAGAATCCCCAAGGCTTCACCTTGGAAAGACCTACATTGAGGCTCTCCTTGGCTACGTCGACAAGACGCTTCTTCTCGGGTGACACCTCACCTATGCAGAACATTCTCGAGGAGTCGGAAAAGTATCCGTCGAGTATCGTTGAGCAGTCCACGTTTATTATGTCACCCTCCCTTAGCATAACGTCAGGGGACGGTATTCCATGGCACACCTGATTGTTTATCGAGGTGCACACGCTCTTAGGGAAGCCCTCATAGTTAAGCGGCGCCGGTATTCCCCCCATCCTGGTGGTGACATCGTACACCCACTGGTCAATCTCCTCCGTTGTGATGCCTGCCTTGATATGCTGTGCAACATAGTCGAGAACCGCTATGTTGATCTTCGCACTCTCCTTTATCTTGGCCACCTGCTCAGGCGTCTTTATAAGCTTATGCGACGGCACAACGGCATGCATAAGCCTCATGCTCTCCAGCTTGTCGTCAAAATTACTGTGGCATCTCTTGTACTTGAGCCCACTGCCACACCAGCACAAATCATTTCGTCCCGGTCTAATCATTCCAATCTGTTCCTCCTAAAGACCCCTTAGTCCCAAAGCTTCTTTTTATACACGCCCTGCTCCACAAGTTCTGCAAATGAGCTCACAACAAGCGCCTTGTCCTCCTTGTAGGTGACACCGAACCACTTATCACTTGTAGGAAGCACATGTACATCCGCGAGCTTCTCGTCAACCATATCACCTATAATTGTCGGTATAAGATACTCTGCCTTGAGCTCATTTCCCTCTATCGAGCCGAGGAAGGTCACAAACCTTCTCTCAAGCTCAGGGAAAATATCCGGTGTGAGTCCCCACATATTCATAGATACCGGCTGATTAAGAGGCACGCTGCCGTCAGGTGTTATCGCACAGTTGTCACCCTTACCGATTTCCTTAGTCTCAACAATCTTTGTGAGAACACCGTTCTCCACCTGACAAATTCCTCTTGTGACGGTTCCGTTCTCGCTGAGTGTATTTCCGACCTCAAAGCCTGCCATGCAGAAGTTAAACTTCCTGTCAGTGGCAGCCGGGTTACACAGATACTCATGTATCTTTCTGAGACCCTCCTTGCCATAATAGTCATCAGCGTTGATAACCGCAAACGGCTCCTTCACAACGTCCTTACATGCGAGTATCGCCTGACCTGTTCCCCAAGGCTTCGTTCTGCCCTCAGGCACTGAAAAGCCTGCCGGAAGGTCGTCCATGTTCTGGAACACATACTCCACCTTCACGCGCTTCTCAATCCTGTCCCCGATAGCCTCGCGGAATGCAGCCTCGATATCCTTCCTTATTATAAATACGACCTTGTCAAAGCCTGCCTCCACGGCGTCATATATGGAATAGTCAAGAATAATCTCCCCGCTAGGTCCAACCGGCTCTATCTGCTTAATTCCTCCGTAGCGGCTTCCCATTCCTGCTGCCATAATAACTAATGTAGTATTCATTTTATCCCTCCGAAAAGTATATTCACGCATTTAGCACTGCATCTATCTTAATCTATCGCACGATAAAAAGCAACCTTTCTTTAGCTTCTTTCCCATGAAATACTGCCATTTTTATCGAAAATAATATAATTTATGCGAAAAATTAACACCGGGCGTTGAGACTATTTATAAAGTTAAAAGTAATTATGAACCTCTAAATAAATCTGAACCTTATAAGCACTGTAAAGCCCGGCAGCTTTTTTCATTTATAATATATTATGATGCTCATAAATTGCATTAACAGGTTAAATTTCAGTATTTTGCATATGGAAAAAGGGAATATTTTTTGATATTATAGAAAAGATTTAACAGACAGGCGAATGAAAAAGACAAAATTAAAATAGCACTGAAACGGAGATAAACATAATGGACAATAAATTCATATACGAAACCCACCTTCACACGAGTGAGGGAAGTGCCTGCGGGCGTGCAAAGGCGGTGGACATCGTGCATGCCTACAAGGAAGCCGGATACACGGGCATAATCATCACTGATCACTTTTTCTACGGCAACACAGCCGTTGACCGTTCCCTGCCATGGACGGACTGGGTGAACGGCTTCTGCAAAGGCTATGAGAATGCTCTTGAGGAGGGGAACCGTGTCGGGCTTCAGGTATTTTTCGGCTGGGAATCAGGCTATCATGGCACTGAGTTTCTCATACACGGACTTGACAAGGAATGGCTTCTCTCCCACCCTGAGATAAAGGATGCTGATGTGCCGACACAGTACGCACTGGTTCACGAGGCAGGCGGCATGGTTATACACGCTCATCCCTTCAGAGAAGCACCATATATCCCCGAAATAAGACTGTTCCCGGAGTATGTTGACGGAGTTGAGGGCGTTAATGCAACTCACAGCGGAATGCTCGCAAAGAACCGCTGCATGGGGCATCCTGAATTCAACGACCGCGCCATCGCCTACGCGAAGGAACACAATTTAGCCCTCACAGCGGGCTCCGACCAGCATTCAACAGAGATGGTCTACGGCGGAATGGTGTTCGACCGCAAGCTAAGTGACAGCCGCGACTTTATCAAGGCTGTTATGGACGGCGAAGCGCGCTTCCTATTAGACGGAACCTACAACCCGTTTACCAATTAATACATCACCGAACGTAAAAGGCACACCCCGGAACAATTCGTTCCATGGTGTGCCTTTAACTTTCACTATATGTCCGCTTAACGCTTAACCAAATTAGTCAAGTGTGTATGGCATTAAAGCGATATGACGTGCTCTCTTAACAGCAACTGTAAGAGCTCTCTGATGCTTAGCGCAGTTTCCGGTAATTCTTCTAGGAAGGATCTTACCTCTCTCAGATACATATCTCTTTAACTTATTAACATCCTTATAATCAATAACGCCGTTCTTGTCTCCGCAGAATACGCAAACTTTCTTTCTTCTGCGTCCAAGCTTCTTCTTCATTGGAGCGTCGGAAGACTTATTTTCTCTGGTATTTGGCATTGTTTTGACCTCCTTATAAAATTTAGTTGAAAGGAAGACCTTCGTCCTCAACACCCATCGGAAGGTTCATAAAACCATCAGCCGGTGCTGCTGCGGCAGGCATTGGTCTGTCGCTCGGTGCAAAGCCTCCATTATTGTTAGCGCTTGCAGCCTTACTCTCTGCAAACTCCTGTTCCTCTACAACAACATCTGTTGTATATACCTTCTGACCGTCCTTGTTGGTGTAGCTTCCGGTCTGAATTCTTCCGGTAACAACAACCTTCGTACCCTGATGAAGGTACTTCTCCGCAAACTCTGCGTTCCTGTCGAATGCGACACAGGATATGAAATCCGCTGTCTGCTCGCCATTATCGCTTCTTCTTCCTCTGCGGTCAACTGCCAGTGTATATCTTGCTATTGACATCTGTCTCTCGCCTGTGCTCACACGCACATCCGGATCCCTTGTCAATCTACCCATCAAAATAACTTTATTCATAGACTATTCTCCTTTCGGATGATATGTCACAAGACTATGCCTCTACGGAAACGCAAAGATATCTTACGACGCCGTCCATGATACGAAGCTGTGCCTCAAGCTCTGCAGGTGCAGTAGCAGGTGCATCAAACTCAACGAAAGTATAGAATGCTTCGCTCATCTTCTGAATATCATAAGCAAGCTTCTTCTTTCCCCAATCGTTTACGTTAGTTACAGTACCGCCGAAACGAGCGATCATGTCCTTCACTTTCTCAAGTGTAGCAAGTCTTGCCTCGTCCTCTAACTTAGCACTGATAACAACTGTTAATTCGTACTTGTTCATGCTTTCTTGTACCTCCTTATGGTCTCTGGCCCTGTAACCTGTGTACAGAGCAAGGAAATAAATAATATATCACAAATGTAAATGTTACCATATACATTCGGATTATGCAAGTGTTTTTTTCACAAAGCCTCTGAAATTTTTCTCAACCTGTCTGCGCGGCAGCATCACCTGATGTCCACAGCCTGCACATTTCAGCCTGAAGTCAGCTCCTACACGAAGAACCTCCCAATCCCTGCTTCCGCACGGATGCGGTTTCTTCATTGTAATAATATCGCCCAAATTAAATTCCATGTCCATACCCCGCGGCTTAGATGAAATATCAGCCCCTCACTTCCGGGACGTTAAATAGTTATCTTTCAACTTAAAAATCCTGAAGATAATTAATCTTCAGGATTTAACTGCATAGAGGCGACTGTCGGACTCGAACCAACGATCAGGGAGTTGCAGTCCCACGCCTTACCACTTGGCTAAGTCGCCATGTCATCAACAGCTTTTACAGTATAACAAACAATGCTGCTGATGTCAATACTTTTTCTAAATAATATTTATTTTTTTATTCCGTGAGTTTTATCTTCTGTACCTTCCTTGAATTGATGTACACATATGTATCATCTACGCTCACAGATATAAGACTGTCAATCGCAACATCAAAGGTGTGGCCAAACCTCTGAGTCCCGTCCAAACCATACAGGAGCATATCATTATCGTCATACATGAGGACATTATCCCCAACGAAGCTGTACTTCTTATAATCAGTTTCTATGGAAAAATCTCCGGCAAGCGTACCTTTTAAATCGTATATCATAACCTCATACGGATATCCCGACTCATGATTCTCGAACACAAGCCCGATATAACGCTGAGAATAGAACATTCCATGCAGTTCCTTCTCAAACGCTATATCCGTCATCAACTTAGGATACTGATTTATGCTGTATACGCTCAATTTTCCCGTGGCAACGGCAATCGCCGTGTCTGCTGTAATGAACCTGACCTGCGGCACAATCATACCATCATACTGGTCAAAACCGCCCACAAGTCTCTCAGCCATATTCTTTCCAACTTCACCAAAATTGTAAAAAGCTACGCTCGTGGAAATATTATTGTTGTCGATATCCGTATACGCTACCATCAGCTTCACAGCATCATTCGAGATACTTATCGACATTGGTACTCCGTTTCCGCTTATGGTAGTCTTGATGCGGTATGCCTTCTCTCCGGTAGTATCATACATATCAATATACTGCGTGTTCCCGTCCTCAAGTATCGCTGCCACACAGCCGTTAGCCGCCACACTCACCGAGATAATCGGGAGCACCGTATCAACCGACATAACTGCTCCTGACTTATTAAATACATATATCCATGAGCCTCCTACTCCCGCCACGGCACAATAGTCCTCCCTTATGTCAAGCACCGGCTGCTGAATTTCATAAGAAGCGTTCCACTGTGGGATATTATCAGCATTATAATATGCTATTCCATCCTTACTGTAGCGCAAAAAACCGTCCCCGTACTGCACATACGAGGCGCTGCGGCTGTCTGCCCTATCAGTTGACTGCAACGTCGTGTAGCCCGTATACACCGGATTTTTACTAAAAAATCCCCTCGCAAAATAGGCTCCTAAAACAAACAGTACAACAAGCACTGCCACAAAAATCAAAACTTTAGTTTTTTTGGACATATCAATCTCCCATGTCACCTTCTATTTAAGGAAGGAGCAGCTCATCCCCCGGTGCGATTGAGTTACCTCCGTCCGTGATGCCGTTGAGATCAAAGAGCTCCTGAAGCTTCTGCTGATCCTCACTGCCGTACTCCTTCTTAATAATTCCGTACAGTGTATCGCCCTCCTGCACGACATATGTTCTGTGTCCCTGTGTCGTCTCAGGCTCGGCTGTCGTCTCCTCAGTTGTCTCCTCCGGTGTTGTCTCGGAAGGCTCTGTATCAGACGGGCTCTCGTCCGGTGTCTCATCGGTCTGTGCATCGGAAGAAGGCTCATCAGACGGGCTCTCCGACTCAGCAGGTGTTGTGTCAACATTTCCGTTTGCATAGTCGACATTGAGTGTCTCGTCAGGAACCGCTGACGGAGTGCCGTTCACTGCCGATGCGTTATCCACATAGTCCCCGCCGCTCTCCGGCTGTGTGACATTCACGTCCGAGTTCTTCTCCGACTGTAATCTCGCCGCTCCTGCAACGAGCACGAATATTACCAGTATCGCGCTGAGCGCGTACATAATGGAAAGCTGCTGCTTTGCCTTTGGTTCATTTTTATTTTCCTTCATAAGCTGTCTGTACCTCTTCATAGCCGTCTCATCGGCTTTTGTTCTCTTTCTCTGACTGTCCACGTCAGCCATATATCTCTGCATCTGTTCATTCTTGTCAAAATATACGATGTATCCGTCAAGGCACTCGAGCCCTCCATCAAAGCAGCTGTACATATCCTCTGTCTTTTCTGACGGATTGATGTACATAAGTGCCTTATAACGTCCAAATATATCCACATGTGTGCGTTCAAGTGCCGCATTTTTCTCCGGTCTTATATTGGAGGACACAAGATACCATCCTACGATATCCATACCGTCAAAATATGTGCTGCGGCTCGAATTGACAAGCGGCCACGTCTCCTGCGTGAAGTTCACCCTTCCCTCAAACACCGATGCGTTTGAAATCTCCATCGCGGCGTACACGAAAGTGTAGCTCTCGCCGTCGATATTCTTCTCCTCTCCAAGAAGAATACCCACCTTTCCCTCCTCATCCTCGTCAAGGTTCGTCTCCTTGATAAACGAAAAAGCATAGTCCTCGATATAAATTCTTTTATCTAAATCCACTTCTCCCACCTGTCTTATGTTCTTAGGCAGTTCGTGATCATCCTTTTTCCTTACAACATGTTCCTTCACTCTTAACCTCATTTCCGCACCGCAAAATATCCACCGCCTGACAAGTGCGGTACCACCTTGTCAGTACAGAATACATACACTATCAGTTTAACATTTTCTATCCGTATGTGCATTACTTTTTTGCGACTTTTTAAGTGCTTTTTCGCAATAAATCTCTGTCATCCCATGTATTTTGAATAAAGTTGTCCTCTTATACATATAATTCGTGTATGAAAACATTAACGGAAAATTATTATTTTGACACAGCCAAACCTAACGCCGCCTGTAAAATGGGTGTACAGCTCACAGAGCTCCTGCTAAAGTCCGACCGTTCCATTGAGGACGTTGTCATAGTCTGCATAGGCACCGACCGCTCCACCGGCGACAGCCTCGGTCCAATTGTCGGCTATAAACTCTCAAAAACTCTGAAAACCGGCGGCAGAGCAGCGAAAAAGAACGGCATAACCGTCTATGGCACACTTGCCTCCCCCGTGCATGCAACCAACCTTGAAAGCGTACTGTCCGATATCCACCTTCGACATGTTAATCCTTTCTGCATAGCTGTCGACGCTTCACTCGGAACGCAGGGGCATATCGGCTATGTCACAGTGGGCACCGGACCGCTAAAACCCGGTCTCGGTGTGAACAAACAGCTTCCGGATGTGGGCGACCTGCACATAACAGGGATCGTAAATCTCTCCGGCACCAACGATCCGATGCTTTTGCAGACAACCCGCCTGAACATCGTTATGGAGCTTGCCGATGTGATTGCAAAAGGACTTCTCTACTGCCTTGACCCTGTCAGTTCAGGCCTGAAGCCTCATATCTCCTTTTTTAATCCAATTAAGCTTTCTCATTACTTCACTGACAGACAGGCTGACTAAACCGGGAAGAAGAAAGTGCATCAGCACAATCTCTATTATAACAATGGCTCCGGGAGTCCCCGGCACCATACTGTGCCATGTCTCAAATTGTCCAATAAACACAAGTGAGCCCGCCGCCGCTCCGTATGCCGTGTTGCTCATCTTCAACAAAGCTGCTGCAAATGGTCCTAATATGGCACTTGCAATTATCGAAGGCACCCATATCAGCGGTCTTTTAAGTATATTCGGGAACTCAAGCAGAGCAGATCCTATACCAAGTGCAAACATCCCACCAAGCTTATTGTCACGGTATCCGGCTACGGCAAATCCAACCATGCTGCAGCATACACCTATGGTAGCCGCACCTGCTGCCACGCCGGAAAGACCAAGCGATGCCGCAAGCGCAAATGTACTCAGCGGCATTGCTGCAAAAAGTGAGAAAAGCACTGCCACAATAATTCCACCTATTACAGGCGATGCTGCCACATTGTAACTTGCAAGACTTCCAATCCAGTATATAAATTTTGTGATGTACGGCCCGACAAAATATCCGACAAGAGCGCCCGCAAATATCGAGACTATTGGTGTCAATATTATGCTAAGACCGGTTCTTCCCGATATGAACATTCCAACCTGAACCGCTATATACGCGGCAATAAACGCTCCGAGCGGTTCTCCCGGCATACCAAAAGCGACAGCACTCATCCCGTGAAACGCTCCAAGCATGCCTGCAACCTCCGCCGACACCGTGACAAGTGAATCAGCACCAAATCGCGCTGCAACACCCACTCCTATTCCCGCACCTGTTAACAGCTTGGCAATATTTCCGAATGTTATAAGCTGTGCCCCCACCTGACCGCCAATCCACGTTCCAAGCTGTACAAATGCCGTACCCATAATAAGTGTCACGAACATCCCCAGCGTCATCCCCGTAAATCCATCAACAAAAATCTTCTTGAGTATATTCTTCATCGTTTTAGATGCCCCCTCAGAATAAGCCTTCTTGCGGCGTTTTTGCGCCGTCCCCTCTATTTTACAAAATATACGCTTTTTTTTCAATTAAAGAATAAAAAAATATATGCATATCCGAATTTTGTGGTTATAATATGATATATGTGCCCCTGCACATCAATGAATCAGTTCTGATACATCAATAAGTTACAACTTTTATGGGCTCGGAAATGCAGCCCGGAAATGAGGAAAAAATGTTCCGTTTATGGGCAAAAGAATTTAAACATAATCATCTTATCCGCGATATGGTCGTATGTAACGACACTCCCGACATGAGCCGTACCCAAAAGGTATTTGCAGCGCTTGATGAGGTATGCCATGCCTTCGACCTTCAGGTTCCCACCTGGCTGGATATAAATATAAATGACTTCAAAAAATACAGCAAGGCTCGCTTCACGCAGGACAGTTTTGTCGAACACATCGACTTCGACTTTCTTGAAATTCATGTTATCGAGGAGGACTGACCGTGAACAATCGTGTTCTGACTAAAATTGCAGGTTTCATCAAAAAGGAAGCCGTACTGTGCGCCGCCGCAGTCCTCGCCGTTATTTCAATATTTTTTGTTCCCCCCGACAGCGGCTATTTAGGATACATTGACTACAGAGTGATATCCCTGCTGTTCTGTCTTATGCTCGTGGTGGCAGGTCTGCGAAGCGTGGGACTCTTCACCACACTTGGCTCCATGCTCTTAAAGCATGCAAAGAGCACACGATACCTTGCTTTCATTCTGGTATTTTTGTGTTTCTTCTGCTCAATGTTCATAACCAATGACGTGTCCCTTATAACCTTTGTTCCGTTTGCGATAATGCTGCTGTCAGCCGCCGGACAGACCGGGCTTTTAATTCCGGTAATAGTGCTTCAGACAATCGCCGCAAACCTCGGAAGCATGTTCACACCAATAGGCAATCCGCAGAACCTGTATCTGTATTCTACATTTCACATCACAATACAGGAATTTTTGACGCTGATGCTGCCGCTGACGCTTATCTCTGCCGTGCTTCTTGTAATAGCCATTCTGCTGTTAAAAAACAGCCCGCTGACATCTGCTGCCGCACCCGACAGCCACATGTCCGGAGGTATACGCCCGGCAGCATACCTGATACTGTTTCTTGTGTGCATCGCCTGTGTGGTACATATAATCGAATTTCCTATCATGCTTGCCATAACCGTCACGGTAATATTTTTCTGTGACAGGAGTTTATTTGCGCGCGTTGACTATTTTCTTCTGCTTACCTTCGTATGTTTTTTTATATTCATAGGCAATATGGAGAGAATTCCGGCAGTCTCAGCACTCATGAGCCGCCTGATAAACAACCGTGAAATTGCAGTCGGAATAGGCCTTTCCCAGATTATAAGCAATGTTCCTGCCGCCATTTTGCTGTCAGGTTTTACGGATAATTACCCGGCGCTGCTGTATGGCGTGAATATAGGTGGTCTCGGAACACTCATCGCTTCACTTGCAAGCATAATATCCTACCGCGGATATTGCAATTCATCAGATACGCACAAAGGAAAATATATTCTGGTTTTCACGGTATATAACCTTATATTCCTCGCTGTGCTGTGCCTTGCTGCTTCAATAACAATAAACATATAATAACACAATAAGGGCACGCCGGCGCGTGCCCTTTTCTTCATAATATACTGTCCGATAAGTTTAGTCGTAGCAGTTGTCAGACTTGTTCTGGCTCTTGTTCTGAGACTTATTCTGTGACTTGTTCTGACTTCTGTTCTCTGTCTTGTTCTCAGACTTATTCTGATTCTTATTTGATGACTTGCTCTGCTCGTCACCGTAATTATAGGATTTGTTCTGTTCGTTGTAATTTTCGCTCATAATTAACCTCACTTCTGAATTTTATTGCGGCACACCGCTTGATGCTTTTTTGCCACGGGAATAGTATGTGTCATATGAGCTCAATCATTCATTCTACACACAAATTTTTTTAAATATATTTTTTGCAGGTTCGGTCTGCTCCTTTGAGTACATGCACCCGTTCTCATCCTCCCAGTAGGTGACAATCGACACGTCCTTCAAAAGCTTCTCATCAGCCACCGCATACTCGTCAAATGCCTGTCCCGGCTTTAACATCCTGCAATCCAAGCGGCTTCTGAGAACACATATACGGTGCCCCTTCGGTATGTAAAAATTTACATTGTACGCTGGGTCAGTACCACTGTTCCATATCCTCAGATAGATTTTCTTGTCCTCCTTGCGGATTATCTTCGCCTGAACATAGGCTCCGCTTATGCTTTCGTTTTCTTTTTTTTTCTGGTAAAGCTCCATGATAACCCTCCTTCTTTACTATATCTCCACTCCTTGTACTACATCTAAAGTTTACCAGAATAATATACATACATACTTATCAATCCTTCGACAAAAAAAGCCATCCGCCGACACAATCCGCAGATGACTTTCTATCCACACTCATCTCACATAAGCCCTGTCTATATCCACAATGACATGATACTTTTCCTCAAGCCGCGTCGCAGCCTCCTGAAGCCTGCCCACAAGTTCCTCCTTGCTTCCCTTATAATCATACGGTACCACAACATCAAAAATCAGATTGGTTCTCTCATTTCCTTTTACAACCCTGAAATCATGTATCGTCATCTCAGGATTAATATTAAACACCTGCTCCTGCATGCACGCCTTGAGGTGAAGCACCTGTCCGTTGTCCGTTTCTACCGGATCCATATGTATTACAGCCTCACAGCCGAGTCTGCTCCTTAACTCTCTTTCAATCGTGTCTATCTCCTCATGCAGCACGAATATGTCCACGTTTCCCGGGACCTCTGCATGAAGTGATATCATAACCCTTCCCGGACCATAATCGTGAACCACAAGGTCATGTATACCGGTAACAAGCTTATGCGCCCTGACTATCTGCTCAATCTCCTTAACAAAAGACTCATCAGGTGCCTGCCCAAGCAGCGGGCTTATAGTATCCTTTGCCGCATCATATCCGGCATACAGTATAAAGCATGCTACCGCCACACCACACACCCCATCAAGATTTATTCCGGTGAATTTAGTGAGCAGCACCGAGATGAGAACAACCGTCGTAGCCACCGAGTCGCTGAAACTATCCACCGCCGTAGCCTTCATAGCCGCTGAATCAATCTTCTTTCCAATGCCTCTGTTGTAAGCAAACATATATATCTTCACCGCTATCGAAAAGAGCAGTACAACTATCGCTGCGATGCTTGTGTCAACCGGTTCAGGCTTTACAATCTTCATAATGGACGAGCGCCCAAGCTCAAGTCCCATCACTATTATTATTACCGACACTATAAATCCCGATATGTACTCAAATCTCCCGTGTCCGAATGGATGCTCCGTATCCGGCTTCTTGCCCGCAAAGCGGAAGCCTACAAGGGTTATGAATGATGAGCCCGCATCCGACAGGTTGTTGAAAGCATCTGCCATTATAGCTATGGAGCCGCTCACAAAGCCTGCCATATATTTGCCCGCAAACAATATAATATTCAATATGATACCAAGTATGCTACACATACTGCCATAGACCTTTCTCACGTCCTTGGTATCTTCCTTAATGAAAATCTTAGCCAGCAAAGTAACCATCTTTTACCTCAATATACCTTACACAAAAATCCGCAACATATCTTACAGTATTGAACGCGTTTATCTCATCATTGCTCCACATATGCGGCTGTGTGTAAAATTCAAACGAAACTATTCCTCTGACACCATTTGTACATTCAAATCCCGCCTGCGCGAAGCTTCTCACTGCACTGAGCGCTATCATTCTCCCGTACTCACTGCTATCCGGGTATGAGTACACATCACCTACAATATAAGGTTCCCAAAATGTAACCTTACTCTCCACCATATCCTGACCGCCCTCTACATGAAGCAGGCAGCCATCCGGAATTGCATCTATCTCCTTCGTACTCCACTGTATGTACTCAACATACTCACCACTCCGGCAAACACTCATTGAGACTCTCTCAAAGCCATATTTGTCCGCCAGCTTTTCAAATAGAATACGCATACATGCCATCACATGTGCCCTGCGGTCTTCCAATGAAAGCTCATCCGGTTCCTCATCTCTTAGCAGGTCTATGACATACTCGGCAATCATGTCCTCCGGCTCGGCACTTGCCGCCTCGAAGCTGTTCGCATTCTTCTCCGGCTGCTTAAAAAAAGCAATCTCTCCGATATTCTTTCCTTCTGTCGTTCCAAGCGCCGATAGTGCTCTCCCATATATAACATTCTCCACACCGTCGTAATTACTCTCGAAATCTATTCCCACATACGCCCCGAGAACTCTTCCGTCAAGCTGCTTCATATATTGCTCTCCAAGCTCAGATATTCCATGCATGCTTTTTGCCACAGCTTCCCCAAGCTCGTTGAGCGTAGTAATACCGCCGGTAAACACGGCAAATCTATGTATGCCGACTCTGCACACAAGAGTTCCGTGAGGATATCCTCTTCTGATATGTCTTATAAGATTAATCAACAGCTCCTCAGATTTTGCGTGGCTAAGTCCGCACACAATTCTATCATATTCAGGAACATCAAATAATATGCACGCAAGCATTGTCTCAGACTTATGCTTTCTTTTATAGCGCACAAGCGCATCCATAACTGCACTCTCATCCGACAGACCCATCATATCCATCTTATGCCCCGTGCCACCCTCAGCATTTTCTCTTGATGCCATCATATAATTATGTATATCACTGACTCTTCCGAGCACCTCATAAGGTCCTTGCTCATCGAACATAGTCCTTGCTATCAGTCTGTACCAGCGATAATCTGAACTTATGTGAAGTCTCATCCTGAATATACCTTCAATGTTTCCTGCTTCACCCGATTTAATTCTCGACGTGAGTCTAAGGAACTCTTCTATATCATCGGGATAAATCATCTTCGCATTAATCATGGCAGAATCAAAGTTCTGAAGCCACGATCCGTACTTAGACAGCTCACTTCTGTCCGAGTACTGCATAAACTTTTCTGTCTTCAAATCATATCTGAACACTATATCCCCGGCAGCCTGCGCTACCTCTCTGAAAATATCTCCCTCTACTTTCATAACACTCTCCATTCCACCGCCAAGCAGCAACACAAATAACAGTCAGAAACATCTTTCCGGCAATTTTAATACCTTCCATACAATTTTGCACTTCACTTTGTAAGTATAACACAAATAGCGCCACATTAAAAGCTTAATGTGACGCCATTTTAACATGTTTATTAATTCAATTTAATTATTCGGATACAACCATATTATTGTTCTCTGTAAGATAATCGCTTACGATATCAAATATGAAGCTCTCTCTTACATACTCTTCACCATACTGCTCAATAAATGCTGCTGCTGACTCAAAGCCATTATCTGTTGCAGTCTGCTGAGCTCTTGTGTTGTACTCTTCATCAGATAATGTCATTCCAAGATCCTTATAAATCTCGCAGGCAAGCATGATATACTGAACCTCTTTCTCAGCCATTGAACGGCACTCTGTTGTGAGATCGTCCGTTGTCATGTTATACATTGCCGAAAGGAAGTTAGACATATCAGTACCGTAAAGTGATGCATAATATGTGAAGTACTGCTCATAGTAGCTGTAGTAATCATCAGCTATACCTGCAACCTTCTCCTCAGGTAATGAATTGAAGGTACTGTTCTCCGCAACTTTATCCCAAAGACCATTCTCATAGTTGGTCTGCTGGCTTTGCTGTGCCTCTGTGAGCATCTCATTTGTGAAGTCCTTCTCGTACTCATCAGCAGATGTATACTCGCCATTTGTATAAGCTGTCACAAGCTCATCGCCCCACTCAAGCTCATCCTTCTCACCCTCAATCCAGTTGACGGTAACAACGAATGTAACTTCCTTGCCTGCAAGATCGGTGTTATTAGAATAATCTTCAGGGAATGTACACTTAAGCTCATACTCCTTGCCAACCTCAAGTCCTGCAAGCTGCTTATCAAGATCCGATATAAATCTTCCTGAACCAACCGTATATGACTGTGATGTAGCTGTGCCGCCGTCAAAAGCAGTTCCGTCAAGGAGTCCGCTGTAATCAAGATTAATTACGTCTCCATCTGCCGTTGTTCCCTCTGTAATATGCTCTCCTTCAAGAACATAAGTGTTATAGTAATTCACAATCTGATCCTTTCTGTTCTGGATCTGTGTATCTGTAACCACTGCTGCGTCAACCTCTACATCAAGGTTAGTATAATCGCCAAGCGTAACATACTGGCTGTAATCAGTAACCTCTGTTGTCTGTACAACCGGCTGTGCCTCTGTCGTTGTCTCGGTTGCTGTTGTATCACCCTCAACTGTTGTTGTCTCGTTGGTTGTTGTCTCATTGTTTCCATTCTTATTGCAGGCTGTAAGTCCGAAAACCATTGTTCCTGCAAGCACGAGTGCTAATACTCTCTTTTTCACTGTATTCCTCCACTTCTTCCCCTTATCAGGAAAATAACTTAATAAAAATAAAAAACTAAATAGCTGTCCGTCTGCGACAGCTATTTAGTTATATCACACTTTATATGCAAAAGTAAAGCAAATCCATAAAGTTCACATTTTTTTCACCAAATGAATATGTCCTAGCTCACGCTGACGAAGTTCTCCAAATCCTCCGCCTCTATAGTCAAAAGCATCTGTTCATCTATTGAGCTTATATTCTTGACAAGTCTTGTAGCCTGCTTCGAAACAGCTTTCTCAAAATAGTTTCTTACCTCTCTGGCGTTGGCAAAATTCTCTGTCTTGTTCTCACATGCCTGTACAAAATATTCTTTTGCCTTTACCTTCGCATCCTCGGACAGTACATAATCCTGCTTCTTTGCCATTCCGAGAAGTATCTCAAATAATTCATCGGGCTTATAATCATCAAAGAATATGAACTTGTTAAAACGTGATCGAAGTCCCGGGTTCGAGTTGAGAAACTCGTCCATGAGGTCAGGATAACCCGCAACGATAACGACAAGGTTGTCCCTGTTGTCCTCCATCGCCTTTAGAAGCGTATCAACCGCCTCCTGACCAAAGTCACCTTCGCCCTTATTAGCCGTGAGAGTATACGCTTCATCTATGAACAGTATTCCTCCAAGCGCCTGCTCGACAACACTGTTGACCTTCGTTGCGGTCTGACCTATATAACCGCTTACAAGACCCGAGCGATCCACCTCAACAAGCTGCCCGCCGGACAGTATTCCAAGTGAATTGTATATGTCAGCGAGCATACGCGCCACGGTGGTCTTGCCTGTTCCGGGATTTCCCGAGAACACAAGGTGTTTCGATACATTCGGCTGTTTCATGCCCTTCTCCTCACGCAGCTTCTGTATGCGGAGCAAATTGACAAGGCTGTTGACCTCCTGCTTTACACCTTCAAGACCGACAAGCTGGTTAAGTTCCTCTAACACCTCATCGACAGAACGTTTCTTTGCCTTCTGTGTTTTAACCGACAGTTTCGAGTCATACAGACCATACTCCTTCAGGAACTTCTCCATGATGGCAATATAATCCGTCAGCATCTTCACTTCCTGCTCACTGGTCACATCATTGCATGCAACGAACTCCTGCCCCAGTGCGCGGAACGTGTTGACAAGATTATTTGCCCTCTTCTTGTCGTCACCGATCTTTCTTCCGGCATCGCACAGAACAAATCCCTTGAGTGCAAACGGCACCTTCTTCGTGTAGGACTCATCATGAAGCTTGTCGTAGAACATTATGGACTTTATCTGCCCCTCCGTCATACGATAGCCCAGTGTGCTGTTGATAAATGCAATCTCCTTCTGGTCAACATATCCGTCACCATCACTGAGATATACCAGAAACTTCAAAAATTCATATCTCAGATTTTCACGGAATGTCGTATTAAGTTTATCTTTTATAACTCCGGCACGTTCAATCTCCTCTGCCTGCTTAAGGCACTCTTCAACCTGCGCTTTTATATCTGACATACCCAACCCCATTTCTTAGCTCTTAAAAAATATTATGCCTCAATTTCTGCCCTAATCTTAGC
>CAMEEX010000027.1 GCA_945915235.1 uncultured Clostridia bacterium
ATCAAACGAGACAGAGGAGTATATGACATATCCTATCGCTCTTGCACACAGACTTGCAAAGCAGCTCACCAAGGTGAGAAAGGACGGCACACTCAAGTACCTTCGTCCGGACGGCAAGACTCAGGTAACGGTTGAGTACGATGACAACCATAGGCCTGTACACCTCAATGCAGTCGTTCTCTCCACACAGCATGACCCTGATGTCACACAGGAGCAGATACACGAGGACATCAAGAAGTACGTTTTTGATGAGATACTTCCAAAGGAACTCGTCGACGAAAATACCAAGATGTACATTAATCCTACCGGACGTTTCGTAATCGGCGGACCTAACGGCGACAGTGGTCTTACAGGACGTAAGATTATCGTCGACACCTACGGCGGATTTGCCCGTCACGGCGGCGGCGCTTTCTCAGGTAAGGACTGCACGAAGGTTGACCGTTCGGCAGCTTACGCAGCACGTTATGTAGCTAAGAACATCGTTGCAGCAGGTCTTGCAGAGCGCTGTGAGATACAGCTCTCCTATGCTATCGGTGTTGCACAGCCTACTTCAATCAACATCGACACCTTCGGCACAGGCAAGGTATCAGATGAGAAGCTTTCCGAGATAGTAGCCGAGAACTTCGATTTAAGACCGGCAGGAATTATCAAGATGCTTGACCTTCGCAGACCTATCTACAAGCAGACAGCAGCTTACGGACACTTCGGACGTCACGACATTGATGTGCCTTGGGAGAAGCTTGATAAGGTTGAGACTTTAAAGAAATATCTGTAATTGTTTATATTTAATTTATAAATTCCAACACCATAATGTGTTACAATGGGCGTATAGGCATGGCTTATACGTCCTTTTTATGCCTGTATGTTGTCTGGAGGAATACAATGAAATTAAAAACCAAAATTCAGTTGGCGTTCTGTGTGCTATGCATAGTGCCGCTTATACTCGTTGTGGCGGTTCTGAGCGTGGGAACGTACAAATTAAAAACTATTTATCACACCTACAAGATAGATATGAACACCTACACGGTAATGTTTAACCCGATGCTGGCGTTCAATGCGGTCAACTCGAGCATCGAAGACGAGCTTGAGGCAGTAAGGGACGCGAACCCTGACCTGCTGTGCGATGCGGATTATCTTGACGAGTACTGTCAGGGCCTTACAAATGATGCCACGGACATCATTGTAAATATGGACGGTCAGTATGTATATTCAAGCTATGACGACGAGCAGGAGGATGAGCTGTATGCGGAGCTTGCCAAGATGGAGAAGCTCGACCAGCTCGATGGACTTCAGGGTGGAATGTACCTTGGAGGAAATTTACAGATGCTTGTAAACAGGGTTATGTTCAGGTGCAGCGACGGAAAAGAGGGTAGGCTGTACATCGTCACCCATGTCGAGCATATTGTGCCGCAGGTCAAGAACATGCTTATCATTTTCCTCATATGTCTTGCGGCAATACTTGTCGCGGCGAGCGGCTGCATAAGTGTATGGGTGTACAGAGGGCTTGTATCCCCGATTAAGAAGCTTCGCGATGCCACTCACAACATTGCAGAGGGCAATCTCGATTTTACGCTCGAGAACAACAGACACGATGAGATTGGTGAGCTCATAGATGATTTCGAGGTTATGAGAAAGAGGCTCAGGGACTCCGCAGAGGAGAAAATCCAGAACGACAAGGAGAGCCGCGAGCTCATAAGCAACATTTCCCATGATTTAAAGACACCTATGACGGCGATAAAGGGTTATGTCGAGGGAATTATGGACGGTATCGCGGATACACCTGAGAAGATGGACAGATACGTCAGAACGATTTATAATAAGACAGTGGATATGGATAAGCTTATAAATGAGCTTACGCTGTACTCCAAGATAGATGCGAACAAGATACCGTACAATTTCAACAAGATTAATGTGGCAGAATATTTTGACGACTGTGTCAGTGAGCTCAAGGTCGAGCTCGACTCGAAAAATATTGAGCTCGGATATTTTAACTATGCGGATAAGTCCTCAATCATCATAGCCGACCCGGAGCAGCTTAAGAGGGTAATCAATAACATCATAAGTAATTCGGTCAAGTATATGTCGACGGACAGAAAGGGCATAATAAATATCAGGATAAGTGACGCGGACGATTTCGTCCAGTTCGAGATAGAGGACAATGGAAAGGGCATAGCGCAGAAGGACGTTCAGTATATTTTTGACCGCTTCTACAGGACTGACGCATCGAGAAATTCGGCGCAGGGCGGCAGCGGAATAGGTCTGTCGATTGTGAAGAAGATTATAAATGACCATGGCGGTCAGATATGGGCTACCAGCAAGGAAGGCACAGGTACGGTAATGCACTTTGTGCTCAGAAAATATAAAAATCAGGAGAGTGGAAGCAATGAGTAAGATATTGATTATTGAAGATGAAGAGAGCATCGCAGAGCTTGAGAGGGACTATCTCGAGATAAGCAGCTACGAGGTCACAATCTGCAATGACGGAGAGAAGGGACTCAAGGAGGCGCTCGACAACGAGTATGACTTATATATTCTTGACCTCATGCTCCCTGGCGTTGACGGCTTCGAAATCTGCAAGGCAATCAGAAGCAAGAAGAACACACCTATTATAATGGTTTCAGCCAAGAAGGACGACATCGACAAGATAAGGGGCTTAGGTCTTGGCGCGGACGATTACATGACCAAGCCGTTCAGCCCAAGCGAGCTTGTGGCGCGTGTGAAGGCTCACCTTGCAAGATATGAGAGACTTGTCGGAAGCGCAGTTCCTGAAAATGATGTTATCGAGATAAGAGGTCTCAAGATTGACAAGACTGCCCGCCGTGTGTTCGTGAACGGCGAGGAAAAGACCTTCACAACGAAGGAGTTCGACCTCCTCACCTTCCTCGCGCAGAATCCGAACCATGTGTTCTCGAAGGAGGAGCTCTTCAACAAGATATGGGATATGGAGTCGATAGGCGATATCGCAACCGTCACGGTGCATATCAAGAAGATACGCGAGAAGATAGAGTTCGATACCTCTAATCCTCAGTACATAGAAACAATCTGGGGTGTTGGGTACCGTTTCAAGGCGTAGAATAGTGAGCCTCGGATAGTTTCCGAACAATCTGGGGCGTTGGGTATAGATTTAAGGCGTAGCGCGGTTGATAACTTGGGTTTAATAGTTTTTGTGTGCCGGAGATTGCCGTGAAAGTGCAAAATGCAATGTAAAACCGCCCGGTGACATGAGCTTTGCTTAATAGTTACCGCTTAAAAGTGTAATACATGTTACGAAGCGGTAATAGTTGCGTTAAAAGAAGGAAAAAATAGCTGTACTTACCGCTTGTATTAACATATTTTTATCTTAGGCGGTAAAATTAACATCTTATTGTTACAAAAAGAACTGATATACGAAAATTTATACGGCTTATTAGAGTAACGAAGTCAATCAAGCGGTACTATGCGACTGAAATACTGAAAAATAGAATATATTTTACCGTCGCGGTGTGAAAACAGCCCAGTTAGGCGGTAATTGGTTTCGGAACAACTCCATTATATTGCAAACCGAGAGGGAATATTTGGTTTTAGTAACAAAAAATGCCGTATTTGTGCGGCTTGTGGCGTTTTGCAAACGCCTATTACAGTATAATTTAAGAAGGAGGGGGAGGCAGGTGTGTACTGAAGCACAGATTAATAGGGTTTTAAAGGCTATGGTGGAGTGCTATAGAGCTGTATATGGTGATGAGATTGTAGATATTATGTTGTATGGCTCCTATGCCAGAGGTGACTATGAGCAGGACTCCGACGTTGATATTGCGGCAGTTGTGCATGGTGAGAGAGTGGAGCTTCAGAAAAAGCTGAGGGCTGTATGGGACGTTTCCGCGGAGCTGGGACTCGAGAATGATATTGTGTTGTCACCTACGGTTATTCCTTATGACGAATTTGTAAAGTACAGGCAGACGCTTCCTTATTATAAAAACATTGCAAGGGAGGGGCGGAAGATTGGGTGATATATGAAAGACATAAGAGAACATATAATATATGAGGACAGTGACATCTGCGTGTGCCACAAGCCGTCGGGGGTGCTCACACAGTCGGACAGGGGCTTTTCGCAGGACATGGTGAGCGCACTGTTGACCTACGAGAAGAAAAAGGGAAATAAGGCTCCTTTTATAGCACCGGTGAACCGGCTGGACAGACCTGTCGAGGGGCTTGTGCTGTACGCGAAGAACAGCCATGCCGCCGCCGCACTCACGAAGCAGATTACAAAGGGCGAGGTGGACAAGTGCTACTATGCCGTGGTAAATGTCTCGGACATGGAAGCGGTCGAAAGGGCTATGCACGACAAGAAGAAAATAACCCTCGAGAACTATCTTTTAAAGGACGCGAGGACGAACATGTCGCGGGTTGTCACTGAGGACACCGAGGGTGCGAAGAAGGCGGTGCTCGAATATGAGGTTCTCGACGTGAACGCCGACGAAAAAACGGCATTTTTGAAGGTAAAGCTTCACACCGGCAGACATCATCAGATAAGGGTGCAGCTCGCTGATGTGGGTATGCCACTGATTGGCGATGCGAAGTACGGCGCGGCGGGGAAGAACGGCGACAATCTCGCCCTATGTTCATACCGGCTTGTATTTTCCCACCCTGTCACAAAAAAGAAGCTGTTTTTTGAGACCGAGCCTAAGGGGAAGGGCTTCGAGCCTTTTATAAATAAGAATAAGTAGAGTGGTCTGCGTACATACTACCCACATGGAAAAATGCGCGAAAGCGGTATTTTCTAAATGTAATAGGTGTTATCTGCCATTGCGGGGCGGTGACATGGGGGAAGTATGGGCAGAAAAAAGAATGTCATTATATATATAGGAGTTACAGCAGTTGTATATCTGGTTTTTAAGTATATTATGCCGCTGGCAGCTCCTTTTATTATTGCCTTTTTGCTTGCGGCGGGGCTGAACGGACAGATGCGGTTCTTAAGCGGCAGATTGAGGTTTAAGAGAAGCATTGCCGCGGTGGTGCTCATGGTTTTCTGGGGCGGAATAATAGCCGCGGTGCTGTGGCTGCTCGGCGGACTGCTCATCACCCAGATTAAAAATGTCATAGACAACTATGAGCTGTACTACGCATATATAAATGACGGAATGTGCAGCTTCTGTGCGGGTGTGGACGGCTTCATGGGATTTGACGGCGGGACGACGCTCGCGTATATCGACTCGGGGATTGTTGGCATCATGGAGGCGACGCGCGACAAGATAATGCCGTCAATAATGGGAGGCTCTATCGGCGCGCTCAAGGGATTTATCACCTTCTCCGGCGTGTTTGTGATTTTCTTTATGGCGCTGTATTTTTTCCTCAAAGATTACGACAAAATGCTCGAGCGCGCGGCAGCCTCGGAGTACGCGCAGGAGTTCGACTTTTTCTACACCAGAACGGGAAAAATAATATACACCTTCATAAAGACGCAGCTCATAATCATGGGAATAACCATGGTGATATGTGGTGTGGGACTTCTCTGGCTCCGCAATCCGTACTGGCTTCTGCTTGGGATAGTGCTCGGTTTGGTCGATGCCCTGCCCGTGTTCGGAACAGGAACAATCCTGACCCCATGGGCGGTCGTGTCCGTTCTCTGTGGAAAATACAGGTACGCCGCCGTTCTCATGGCAATGTGCTTTATAAGCTACCTAAGCCGTGAATACCTCGAACCAAGACTCATGGGAAAAGGACTCGGAGCGCACCCCCTCGGCATGCTTGCCGCCGTATACATTGGACTGGTCCTCTTCGGCGTACTCGGCGTAATCACCGGCCCCCTCGCATTCATACTAATCAAAGAACTCATAAACTATATCCGCCAACGCCAAGCCACAGTATAAATTTCTCTTGTATCATGGCGTGGTGGTAGGTTATAATCTGTATGTTTAAGTGACAGCAATTAGTCACAGCATGGCTAAGGTAATTGAAAAACTCAAATTTAAGACTAAACAGTTGTGAAATTTTACTATATTACAAGCAGGGTGCTTTGCAGCCGTCGGCGTTTAGCGGCTGTATTTTAGCCGCTTATGCGCCGTTACGAGCTGCAACGCAGCGAGAGCGTGCCCGGCGGTAATATAGCAAAATTTCACAACGTCAGTTGGATATATACTGAGTTTTGCAATTACCTAAAAATGTAATTTTTAAGAGGTAACAACATGGTTTTTTCTTCTGCAGTATTTTTGTTCGCATTCCTCCCGATCGTATTCCTTCTCCACACCGTGATAAGGAACACGACCGCGAGAAATGTGTTGTTAATTGTAGCGAGCCTTCTGTTTTACGCATGGGGCGAGCCGGTATATGTGCTTCTTCTTCTGGCATCAATCCTTGTCAATTTCGTGCTGGGAAGGTTTGTGTGGGGAAGAAAACCCGTCCTAGTGGCGGCGGTTATAATAAATCTTGCATTCCTTATAGTGTTTAAGTATGCAGGATTTATTGTGGATACGATAAATGCGCTCCCGTTTGTGAACCTGAGCGTTCCGTCGGTCAGCATGCCTATTGGCATATCGTTTTACACCTTTCAAGCGATGTCCTACGTCATAGATACATATAGGGACGATAAGAAGCGCCCGGGCAGCTTCCTTGATGTGATGCTGTATGTGTGCCTCTTTCCGCAGCTTGTCGCAGGGCCGATTGTAAAATACAATTCCGTGCGTGAGCAGCTAAGGCACAGAGAGGTAACTGTACAGGGAATATCAGCCGGAATACAGCGATTTATCGTGGGCTTATCAAAAAAGATGCTTATTGCAAATGTGATGGCGGTGGCTGTCGACAAGATGTTTGCGCTCGAGGTGGCGCAGCTTGACATGGCCTCGGCGTGGGTCGGTGCGGTGTGCTACATGCTCCAGATATATTTTGACTTCTCGGGCTACAGCGACATGGCGGTTGGAATGGGTAAGATGTTCGGTTTTACCTTCCCTGAGAACTTTGACTACCCGTATACGGCATACTCGATAAGACAGTTCTGGAAAAAATGGCATATATCCCTCACCTCGTGGTTCAGGGAATACCTGTACTTTCCTCTGGGAGGCAACAAAAAGGGCAGGGGCAGGACGCTGTTTAACCGATTTTTTGTTTTTTTGTGCACGGGAATATGGCATGGCGCGAACTGGACGTTTGTCGTGTGGGGAGTCTACCACGGGCTGCTGACCATGCTCGAGACGGTTCTGGTTAAGGATAAGAAAGCCGCGGGCATAAGCGTGAAAAATAAAAATGAGAATTCTGCGGCTGCGGGCGGCGTGAGCAAAAATAAGGCTCTAAAGGTGTTAGGCCATATATACACACTGCTTGCCGTGATGATAGGCTTCGTTATATTCAGGGCTGACAGCATGGGACAGGCGTGGCGGTTCATCGTGAGCATGTTCTCATTTGGTGCCACGGCGTCGGGAACCATGACGGCGGCATCGGTTATGAGCCCGCTCTTTATAATAACGACGATTGTCGCGGTGGCGGCGTGCACACCGGTGCTTAAGGGATTGCCAGACAACAGGGCTATGCAGCTTGCGGGAAAAGCGGCGACGGTCATTCTGTATCTGCTCTGTATCATGGAGATAGCGGCTGGCAGCTACAATCCGTTCATTTATTTCAGATTTTAACAGCGTGAAAGGAAGAAAATGAAAAAGTTAGACAAAAAATCACTTCCTAATATAATATATATCGCAATTTTCCTTGTAATAAGCCTTGTGCCGCTCTTCTTTTTTTCGAATAAGCAGGCGGCGATAGGAAATGAGACGAAGGCGGAGAAGCCGAAGCTGTCGGATGGGGTTGAACTCACAGCGAATATTGACTCGTATTTTGCACAGAATTTTGGTTTCAGGAACAGGCTCGTGTACGTTCAGAATATGCTCAAGGAGAAGCTGTTTAAGACTTCGGGGCAGTCCGATGTGATAGTCGGTGAGGACGGCTGGCTGTTCTATGGTCGGGCGCTAGACGACTATCTCGGAACGAGTGTGCGTGGCGAGGTGGAGCTTGACCGTATGGCAGCCGTTGTGCTTATGATGCAGGAGTACGTCGAGCGTCAGGGTGGGCAGTTCATATTCGTGTCGGCACCGAACAAGATGTCCGTGTATGGCGAGTACATGCCGTATTATTATATAGAAGGAAACGGTTCGGGCAATTATGAACTTCTCCATGACAGGCTGACAGAGCTTGGCGTCAATACGGTTCAGCTTAAGAATACGCTTTCTGCGAAGAAGCTTGACGGCGTACAGCTTTACCACAGGCTTGACTCACACTGGAACAACTACGGTGCGGCGCTTGCCTATGAGGCGATGGCAGATGAGCTCGCAAAGGTGTATGGTGGGGAGTATGCAGCTTACACGAGGTACAGCAGCCTTGATTATACCGTGAAGAATAATTTCTCCGGGGATTTGGAGGCGATGCTTCTCCCGGGGTCGCATAAGAAGGACGAACAGATTGAGTTCGACGTGGACGAGAGCTTTGAGTACACGAACCGTTTCAGGGGTGTGGACGATCTGGTGATATGCACCGGAAATCAGACAGCCGCTGTGGATAAGAGTGCGACACTTTTCCGCGACTCCTTTGGCAATGCACTTTACTGGTTCTTCGCCAACGAGTACACTTCGCTCACAGCGAAGAGGGAAATACCTTACAATATATATCAGGCGGCAGAGGAGTCCGGGCTTGTGGCGGTCGAGCTTGTGGAGAGAAATCTTGGCAATCTTTTGAGCTATACACCTGTTGTTCCGTCGTGGAATCTCGGAACGGAGTATTTTGGCAATATAACTAAGGGTACGGACGCGACGGAGGCTGTGGTACGCCTTAACAAGACGGCGGACGGGCTTGTGGAGCTTGCCGGAAGCTGTAGTGGGCTTGAGAATTATGCATATATATATTTGAAGTTTACCGGTCAGGGCGCGGAGGACAGCGCAGTGTATCAGGTGCTTCCGGGCGAGGGCGGAGATTTCACTCTTTATCTTACGCAGGAAGATGCCGATATATTGGAGGCTGGGTCTGATGTGGAAGAATATGCATTTATAGTTAAAAATGGTAACGAATATATAGAGATACCAGCAAATCTTACTTTACAGGATTAGAATTATAATGTATATTTCCAGAAAAGATATTGTACAGTCAAAGGAGACAGAAAAACAGAAATGGAGATTGATATGAAAAGGTTTAAGAAAAATACAGTCATCGCTGCGTTGATGGCTGTTATGGTGGTTGCTCTTGCGGCATGCACAAAGAAGGAGACGGCGGACACATTTGGTTATAATAATGGGAGTGTTCTGCTGACGCCGGGAGTTAAGTTCAATGCTGACGCGGAGGGCATGCCTGAGACTACGGCGTATATGGAGGCTGCAAGCTGTTATTTTGACGGACTTGACAAGGTGTTCACCTACGAGGGCTATGAGATTACAACCTACCCTAAGGAGGACGGCGATTATATCCAGGACGTGAATATATCCTCTGAGACGATTAAGACTGATAAGGGGATAGGTGTTGGCAGTACTCTGGATGAGGTTGAGGCTTCATACGGCAGTGATTACACTGTCTCGGGAAAGATGTACGAATATTATCAGGACAATGAGAAATATATGTATTTCTTTATTTTAAATGATGTGGTACAATACTACGGATACGGAATGGATGTTAAATAGTTCATTTTAACGGCTTGGGAATTTTTTGTCCGGAGCCACAGAAAAGACGCAAAAGAGCGTTTTTCATTACTATTTGTGCCGCCGCCCGGCGGCAGAATGGAGAAGAATATGAAGAAAATCGGAATTAAGAGAGCTTCATTTATGATGTTTTTCCTTGTGATGAGCATGATATTTGCGGCCGGCTGTGGGAAGGAGCCCGATAAGGGTGGGGAGATAGTTTTGACATCGGAGGCTGACACGACACAGCCCGCTACCGAAAAAGAGACGACAACACAGACAGACACCTCGACTGAGGAGACGACGACAGAGACAGTTACCGAGACTGTTACAGAGACCACACAGGAGACTACCGAGGAGGTCACTGAGACAGTTACCGAGACAACGGAGTATGTTGAGGAGGTCAAGGCGTGGGATCTGCTTAACAATGAACCGCTCAATCCGACAACCTCGGGCTATGAGGAGCTTGACAGACTTATAGAGTCATACATGACGATGCTGGAAAACGAGGGTACGCTGACGGAAGGCATGTCCAACTACCAGAAGGTTCACAGCATATATGTCTGGTTCATAAAGAGGATAACCTACAATAGAGGAATGAATGTCGATGCCGGAAAGTATTCGACTTCGGATCCTGCGACGACACCTGAGGAGGTGCTGTGGGCGACGGATCTGCTCAATACATATCAGGGATGCTGTTATAATTACTCATCAGCATTTATGTATATTATGAGATATCTCGGCTACGACGCACATCTGCTCTCGGGGCAGGTATCATCATACAACGGCGGAACCACACCGCACTGCTGGGTATATGTCAATCTGGGTGGAAACCCATACACCTTTGATCCTGATGTAGATATGAACTACTACTGGCGCGGCGTCAAGGAGGGCAGTATCGAGGAAAAGACGGACACACTGTTCTGCCGCAGAATGGAGGACATGAGCTACTTCTACACTATAGAGAAGTACCATGAGAATTAAAGGACGGATGAGGATATGTCCGCACTCAGGGAAGTAAGAATTAAGAAGTAAATATTATATTTAAAATATTCAGAAATGGAGAACTAAAATGGCAAACGATAAGAAATTAGTGGAAGCAATCACCCCAATGGAGGAGGATTTCGCGCAGTGGTACACAGATGTTGTTAAGAAGGCAGAACTTATGGCATACTCAAGCGTCAAGGGCTGCATGATTTTCAAGCCGGCAGGCTACGCTATATGGGAGAATATCCAGAAGGAGATGGACGCGCGCTTTAAAAAGACAGGTGTACAGAACGTATACCTTCCGGTATTTATACCTGAGAGCCTTCTTGAGAGGGAGAAGGACCACGTTGAGGGCTTTGCACCTGAGGTAGCATGGGTTACACAGGGAGGACTCAATCCACTTCAGGAGAAACTCTGTGTAAGACCTACATCTGAGACACTCTTCTGTGATTTTTACAAGGACGAGATACAGTCCTACAGAGACCTGCCAAAGGTATATAACCAGTGGTGCAACGTCGTAAGATGGGAGAAGGAGACAAGACCGTTCCTTCGTTCAAGAGAGTTCTTATGGCAGGAGGGACACACAGCTCACGCTACAGCCGAGGAGGCAGAGGCAAGAACGCAGCAGATGTTAAACGTGTACGCTGATTTCTGTGAGCAGGTGCTCGCAATGCCTGTTATAAAGGGAAGAAAGACTGACAAGGAGAAGTTTGCAGGTGCGGAGGCTACATACACAATCGAGGCACTCATGCATGATGGTAAGGCTCTCCAGTCGGGAACAAGCCACAACTTCGGAGATGGCTTTGCCAAGGCATTCGGTATCCAGTATACGGATAAGGAGAATAAGCTTCAGTACGTTCACCAGACTTCATGGGGCTCAACAACAAGACTTATCGGCGCAATGATTATGGTTCACGGAGACAACAGCGGTCTTGTGATGCCACCTAGAATTGCTCCGGTTCAGGTAAGGGTTATCCCTGTTGCACAGCACAAGGAGGGAGTACTAGAGAAGGCAGGAGAGTTAAGAGACAGACTTGAGGCAGCAGGCTTCAGGGTTGACTTCGACGACTCCGAAAAGACACCGGGCTTTAAGTACGCAGAGCAGGAGGTCAAGGGTATTCCTACCCGTATCGAGATCGGACCGAAGGATATCGAGAAGAACCAGGCAGTTGTCGTAAGACGTGACACAAGAGAGAAGTACATTGTATCACTCGACAATGTTGAGGAGGAGCTTCAGAAAATTCTCGACACGATGCAGTCGGAGATGCTCGAGAGAGCGAGAGCACACCGCGACGCTCACACCTACGAGGCTCACAACTATGAGGAGTTCAAGGACATCATTGCCAACAAGCCGGGCTTCGTAAAGGGTATGTGGTGCGGTGATCAGGCATGTGAGGATAAGATTAAGGAAGAGACAACTGCTACGAGCAGATGTATGCCTTTCGAGCAGGAGCACATAAGCGACGTATGCGTATGCTGTGGAAAGCCGGCTAAGAAGCTTGTGTACTGGGGTAAGGCGTACTAAGATTTTCAGGCAAGAGAGGGCGATACCTTGGTTAGAATAGACCTTCCTAAGGACGTAAAATATATAATAGACACACTTTCCACCCACGGCTGCGAGGCGTATGCCGTGGGCGGCTGCGTTCGTGACAGCATACTTGGGAGGACACCGGGGGACTGGGACATCACGACCTCGGCGCTCCCGATGCAGGTCAAGGAGCTGTTCCGCCGCACGATTGACACGGGGATACAGCACGGGACGGTCACGGTCATGCTCGGAAAGAACGGTTACGAGGTGACCACCTACCGCATAGACGGCAGATATGAGGACTCAAGGCACCCCGAGAGCGTGGAGTTCACGCCTAATCTCGAGGAGGATCTAAAGCGCCGCGACTTCACGATAAACGCCATGGCGTACAACGACGAGCATGGCATAGTCGATATATTTGACGGCGTGGGAGACTTGGAGAGGGGCATTATCCGCTGTGTCGGAAGAGCCCTTGACAGGTTTGAGGAGGACGCGCTCAGGATACTCAGGGCGGTGCGTTTCTCGGCGCAGCTCGGCTTTGAAATCGAGGAGGAGACCGCGAAGGCGGCAAAGGAGCTCTCGCCTAATCTCAGGAAGATAAGCAGTGAGAGAATACACACCGAATTTAACAAGATGTTAAAGTCCGACCACCCCGACTATTTTGCGGTCGCTGACAGGATAGGCATAATGGAGATGGTGCTTCCCGAGTACCACGACATGAGTGAGGCAGATAAGGAATTTGCGGGGCGGTTTGCCGGGGAGTGCGCGTGCGAGCTTCCGGAGAGATACGCCGCGATGTTTTTTCTGTCGGGAGGGCAGCAGGACAGCGCCGCCGATATATGTGCGCGTGCCTTAAAAAGGCTGAAGCTTGACAATGACACGATAAACACGGCGGCGATGCTGGTGCGCTGGTGCAATGTCACGCTCACCACGGACGAGGCGCAGCTTCGCCACCTCATATATAATGTGGGGGACGCGAACATTATCAGAATACTTCGTTTCAGGCTCGCCTACGAGACCTGTGCCGGGAACGACACGGTTCTCATAAAGCAGGTCATTGAAATGTGCACGAATATACTTCAACGCGGTGACTGCGTATCGTTAAAGATGCTTGCTATCACGGGAAAGGAGCTCATCGCGCTCGGCGTTCCGGCAGGGCGGCAGATGGGCGCGATATTAAATCAGCTTCTCATGGAGGTATTGGACAACCCGCAGATTAACGAGAAGTCCGTGCTCGCAGAAAAAGCCCTGAAAATGCTGTGATTTGGCATGACTTAATACAGAAAATTTTAAATTCATAAAAGAAAAACCCCTTTCATAAGATTAGATAGCCCGTAGTCAGGGCACTTAGGAAAGGGGTTATTTTTGTGGCAGAAAGGGATTTTAGCGTACTTGAGCAGTACGACTGTAAATTGTATTCTACATCGAGAGGACGGGGGGCATTCATATGCGAGACCAGCCGCGGCAGACTGCTTCTGCGTGAGTATGGGGGAAGCCCGGATAAGATAAAGGCGCGGGCTGCGCTGCTTGAGTATCTTGCGGACGGCGGCATCAATGTAGATCATCTTCTAAAAAATAATGAAGGGCAGTATGTCTCGGTGGACTTGTCGGGAACGGGCTACATAGTGAGCACATGGTTTGATGCGGCAGAGTGTGACATAAAGAATTTTTCGGATATCTGCACAGCCATAGCGGCTCTCGCGCAGCTTCACAGGGCGCTCGAGGGCTATACATATCAGGAAAGGCAGGAGCGGGGCGGCGACGGGCAGGAATTTCAGATTGCAAGAAATCTTACGGAAGTGTATGATAAGCATAACAAGGAACTGAAGATGATAGGTAATTATCTCAAGGCGAAGAAAAAGAAGAATGATTTCGAGCTGTTGGCAGCCGCTAAGTGCCAGTCGTTTCTCGAGGAGGGGCTCGAGGCTTCGGGGATAATAGCAGGCTCGGGCTACGACAAGGGCTACGACGATGCTGTCAGGACGGGTCGGCTGTGCCATGGAGATTTCAACTATCACAATATATTTATCAGAAAGCAGTGCGGTTATATATGCGGCTTTGAGCAGAGCTGCGTGAATCTGCGGCTCGTTGACCTCTACGGCTTCATGCGTAAGCTTATGGAAAAATATGACTGGGACATAAAGATGGGCTATCTGATGCTTCGGGAGTACGACAAGGTCAATGCCTTGTCGTCGGGAGATATTAAGATATTGGGTGCGATGTTTGCGTACCCCGAGAAATTCTGGAAAATACTCAACTATTATTTTAATGCCAACAAGGCATGGATACCTAACAAGAATATGGAAAAGCTAAAGCTGGCTGTGAAGCAGAACCGCATGAGACGGGAATTTGTGCGAACCCTGTACGGCTCTTAGCGGTATGGAAAGGAACCATTGATGAACAACAAACTACAGAACTTTTTTTTGGGAATACTGATTGTGGCGGGAATTGTGCTGTGTGCATTCCTGTTTGCATCTGAGAAGGCGGACAAAAATGCGGCTGCATCGACGGCGGGAACCCGGACCTCGGCAAAGCCTACGGCTCCGATCATAAATGCGCCTACCGCGGCGGAGGAACTCCACACTGAGCTTGCCGTCATAACCTATGTCAGCGCGGACACGAAGCGCTTGTCCGTGAGGTCATACGACGAGGGTGTTGACCGCACATTTTACATGAATGATCCAGCACTTATATACACGGAGTTCGGCAATGCGATGACGCTTGCACAGCTATATGCGGGCGATGTCATCGATATAACCTACGACAGCGTGAGCAATACGGTCAAGGAGATACATATATCGGACGAGGTGCGCTGTCATATGGCTGTCTCAGATGTTTCAGTCAACACCTCCTACCGCAGACTCGCCCTGTACGGCAAAAATTATGAGTATGCAAGGAATGTGGTTGTTGTATCGGCAAATGAGCTTATTACGCCCGAACAGCTCACAACACATGATGTGTTCAATCTCTACGAGAAGGACGGCAAGGTAGTGTCGATAGTTGTGACCAGAGGGCACGGCTACATATCCCTTACCGGAGTGGATTTGTTTGTCGGCGGCTATGTAAATATAGGCAGTGAAAATATCAAGACGATAGAGAAGAACATGATGATTACGGTGACTGAGGGCAGCTACAAGGTGGCTGTGTCGAAGGATCAGTATTATGGTTCTAAGACAGTCACCGTCAACCGCAATCAGGTGACTACAGTTGATTTCTCCGAGTTCGTGGCGGATACGGTCGAGAACGGAAATGTGCTATTTGACATTGACGTGGACGGAGCAATCCTCTACTTAAACGGAAAGGAGACTGACTACACGGAGGGCATGCTGACACTGCCTGTCGGAACCTACACCGTGCGTGTCAGCGCTGACGGCTACGAGAACTATCAGGACAAGATAGAGATTAAGGCTGACTACCAGAAGGTGAACATCAGAATGAAGTCCACCGAGACTACCACGGCAGAGACCACAACGCAGGCGGCTGCAGCGGCATCTAACGGAGTCACATCGCAGTATGAGACTGAGACTACAACCATTGTCAGCACGAAGAACAGAGTGTACATCGACGGACCTACCGGCGCGACAATATATTTTGACGACTCTTACTTAGGCGTTGCACCGCTTGATTTTGCGATGGTGACGGGACAGCACACCTTCATCGTACTCAGCGGTTCGACGATAAAGAGCTACACAGTCAACCTTGTAGAGGGCGCGGACGATGTGAGGTATGATTTTACCGAGAAGAGTGAGTAATAGGGCAGACGGCTACCATATATATGTAATATTTGCCGGCACAGGCAGCATACAATAAATAAATGAATATTGTTTTGCGGAGTATTTATGAAAAAACGTGTTATTTCGCTATTGCTGCTTATGATGACTGTTATCGGTACGGTTGCCGTTATGGTGTCCGTGTCGGGCTGTGACAGGGAGGCAGAGGACGAAAACCTCACCTCCGTCGATTTTACCGTGGTGAGTTTTGAGGACATACCGAAGGATTTTCTCACGCAGATTGAGGAAAAAAAGAACGCGGATTTCAGGCTCACATACACCGCGGACGGCTGGCTGTACATAGCGAGGGGTTACGGCGCGCAAAATAGCGGCGGCTACTCAATAGCCATCAAGGAAGTGTCGATGTCCGACAATGCCGTGTACTTTGACTCGGAGCTGCTCGGACCGAAGCAGGGCGAGGCGGTAAATAAGCTCGCGACATACCCGTATGTGGTAGTGAAGCTCGAGGACGCGGGGCGGAGTGTGGTGTTCAGGTAATATAATGGAAGAAATCCCACGACCGTAATCCGCAGGAGACAGTTGCAGGCATAAATGCACGAAATCTCTCATATCATATATAAGATAATATATGATATGGGGGATTTTTTTGTGGAAATAGTTCGGAAAAATATCAGCATGAACCATATCTGCGGAAAAGCACAGACGCAGATTACATTAGATGATGATTTTATAGTCCCGGACAGCAAGCCCGATATTTTAAAGAGAATAACCGACTGCGGCGAGGTGGTTATCGAGGGCTTGAAGGCGGGCGAGGGCAAGGCGGCGGTAAACGGAAAGGTAAAATTCTCCCTCCTTTATCAGACAGACAAGGCGGCAATTCCCTTCGACAGCATGGAGGGCAGCATGGAATTTGGCGAGACCGTGCCGGTGGAGGGACTGACGGCGGGGGACACGGTAAAATGCAGCGCGGTGCTTGAAGATCTGAGCATAAGCCTCATAAACGGGCGCAAAATAAGCGTGTCCGCGATAGTCTCGCTCGAGTTGTACGGTGAGAATACATATATGTCATCGGCTGCGGCAGACATCGAAAATCAGAATGTGTGCTGTCTCAAAAGAAACATAGGAATGTTGGCGCTCACCGAGAACAAGAGGGATATCTTAAGGGTGCGCGAACAGTGCGACCTTCCGGCAAACAAGCCGAACGTGGGAAATATCGTCTGGTCGGTGCCGGAGCTTAGAAACACCGAGGTAAAGACTGCCTCCGACGAGCTTATAGTGAGGGGAGAAATCCACCTTTTTGCGATGTATTACCCGGAGGACGATGAGGACAATGTGCAGTATATCGAGGAGACGCTTCCGTTCACGGGAAAGCTGCCACTGCCCGGTGCTGACGAGAGAATGCTTGCCGATGTGCTCATAACGCCGTCGCAGAGGCTTGTCTCAGTAAAACCCGACTACGACGGGGAGCCGAGAACCGTCGAGGCGGAGCTGGTGCTCGACCTTGACATCAAGCTGTACGAGGAGCAGAATATTGACCTCATAACTGATGCGTATTCGGTAAAAAGCATGCTGACGCCTGTTGTCGAGACCGCGCAGTACGACAATCTGCTTATCAGAAACCATGTCAGGTGCAGGGTGGGAGATAAGCTGCGCCTTGGCGGCAGCAAGGACAAAATATTGCAGATAATAAGCAGCAGCGCCACCGTGAACGTAGACAACATAAGCATTGTGGAGGACGGACTCATGGTCGAGGGCGCCGCCAAAGTGACAATACTGTATATATCCGACAGCGACACCGACAGGCTCGGAAGCCTTGTGAAGGAAATTCCTTTCTCCCAGAAGATTGATGCCCCGGGAATAAGTGCCGATGCCTTCTACACTGTGCGGACGGACGTGGAGCAGCTCATCACCACGATGCTAGGCGGCGAGGAGCTCGAGATAAAGCTCAACATCGGCATAAACGCGCTCATACTCGCGCCTGGCAGTACGCAGGTCATCACGGGAATTACACAGGAGGAGCTCGACTATTCTATGTTAAAAAAACTTCCCGGAATATGCGGCTACATAGCAAAGCCCGGTGACACGCTGTGGGATATCGCGAAGAAATATTTTACGACGGTTGAGAAAATCATGGAGACCAACAAGCTTGCGTCCGAGAACATCAAGCCCGGAATGAAGCTACTGGTGACAAGATAGGCGGATAGAAATAGGAAAAATGTATTGGGGACGGTTCTTTTGAGCTCGCTTGAGCAGGAAGGAACCGTCCCCTTTTGGTTTTACTGTGTCCAGAGCTCAATGGTTTTTAAGAGCTTTTCTTTTGTTTTGGTATCTAATTTAATCATGGCTTGATATAATTTCCGGTCCAAGGCGGTTTCTGTATATTCCGGTTCTAATTCTCCCACCAACTCATCTAATGAGCAGCCGATAAGGCGGGCATAGTATGTCAGCATACGCAATGACATTGCTGTCCGGTTGTTCTCTACATTGCTTATGTAACCGGGAGTGACCCCGAGAGATTTGGCAACCTGATTTTGGGTTAATCCATTGGCTATTCTTAAATTTTTTACAAGTGAACCATAGCTTTCTTTTTCCATATTAATCTCCATTCCACCGCCGAGTGACGGCACTAATCTTAATTTTTGAGCGTCTCGTTGTGAAGAGTCGAATAGAAATTCGCGCAGGCGATTTCTCATCTGCCATCAGAGCAATTTGTTTTCGCTCAGAAACAAATTGCCGTGTGAAAAATATGATATATTTATAATAATATAAGTATACAATAAATATTGCTTGCGCTGAAGATACTAATAGTATAATATATATTGTATAAGTATATGAAACGTAATATTTAGAGTATATACAGAGTTTAAAGCAAATATGTCTTAGGGAATACCACAGTTAATAAAAATTGAAAAAGGCAAAATGCGGAAAGAGGGCTACGGCACCTAGACGATATCCGGAATATAAAAAAGAAACGAGATACCCATAAAATCAAAAGAAAATTAAATAATGTGCGAATGTTGAGAAGAAAAGCATATACTAATATTACAGCAGAAAAGCTGGTTCATGTTTTTTTGAATTTGGTACGTCTTGACAGCGATGGCATTTGAAGATATACTTTAATTACAGTAAGGGATTTACTGCAAATGTTTGTTGTTACTCGATATACAACTAAAATAAGGTCGAGTTCAAATGTTATGGGACTCCATTCGTGAGAGTGGAGTCCCTTTTTGTGTTAGGAGAAAAGTCTGAAAGTGAAACTTTCAAGCTACTTATTTGTTGAAGTACTGTAGGGGGTGACAAAAATGGAAGTAGGGCATTTTTATTACATAGATGATACTTATTTTGTGGATTTTCCGGATACATATCTTATGAAGAATAAAGAAGCTGTAAATGGACAGATCCATGATAGACCTTGCTTTTTATGCATTTCAAGATAATTCTACAGGATTATACTGGCTGATTCCATTTTCATCACAGGTATCAAAGTTTAAAAACATATATGACAGCAAGATGCAAAAATATAAGCGTTGCGATACCATAGTTTTTGGTGAAGTGCTCGGTCATGAAAAGGCTTTTCTTATTCAGAATATGTGTCCTATAACATCAAAATATATCAAAAATGAATATTTTGATGCAAGGGCAAATGTACCGGTTCGTGTGAATGGTATTTTGGAAAAGGAATTAAAAGAAAAAGCAAGTAAAGTCTTGGCGCTTCAGAGGAAGGGGTCAAAACTCATATTTCCCAATGTATTAGAAATTGAGAGAAAGTTACTTAATCAGTAATGAATTATAATTAAGCACCGTCAGGTTATGGCTTGATGGTGCTTATTTTTGGTCTTGTTTATAAAATTTTGTCTTGTCACAGCGGTTTACGCGCCTTAATTTTCGTAAATTCTATAATTTCCTTTTTGTCCTCATCGGATATCTTGTCGAAGTAGAAGAGAAGCTCCCGCTCGAGATTGGTGTTGAACATATATTTTTTCTTGTTTGCAGGGTCATTAAAATATTCCAAAAAACCTGCAAGGTCGTTGCTCGTCTGGGTGGGCGTGGGTGCATCATAGGATACATTGCGGTCAATATCAATGGTCAGGTGCATCAGGTCATCGATAGATATATTGTAAAGTCCGGCTAATTTATATAGTGCATTGGTGTCGGGGGTGCGCTTGCCCGTCTCGTAATGGCTGTAGGTCTGCCTGACGACACCGAGCACCTCTGCCACATAATCCTGTGTGTAATTGTTGACTTTTCTGAGTTCCTTTAGCTTTTGTGCAAGCATTTCATTCTTCATAGTACTATACCACCTTTAGATTTAAGTATATTTTTATTGCAATAATAGGTGCAACAAAACGTAGCAATTAACAAAATATATGTTACACAACAGCGATTTTTATATTCTATTTTGTAACAGTTTGTTGCATATTGTGGTCACATTTGGGAAAATATGCACAAAAAAGAAAAGGCTTTTGGATGTTGCAGGTGCGTTTTTATTGTTGAAAAGCTACAAATCGTAGCAAATATAAAATATAATGTTAAGTTTATGTAGCATATGCACGATATATAAATTGCAGGAAGGAAACAAAAGGAGTTGTACACAAATAGCAACATATACAACATGGAGGTAACAATGCTTAAACTATCGTTAAAGCAGGGACAGTATTTGAATATTGGCGACGACATAAGGGTGGTATATCTTGGAGGAACGGGAAGCCACGGACGTTTTATGATAGATGCACCACGAGATGTGAATATCGTCAGAAGCAATGTCGAACAGAACCCTGAGCGAAACAAGGACACCTACTATCCTGAGAGCCCGATTTCAAAAGAGGCACAGGAGCAGATAAGACATATCCTCCGCGAGGAGAAATTAAAGGCGGAGAAGTCTGCACAGCAGGCACATTAATTGAGGTAATAGACGAAGATACACCCGGGATTCTTCGTTTGTTATAAATAAATATCGGGGAAACGGATTTCCCCGAAAAAAATAATATCCCACACATAAATGGGACAAGGAGGAAAAAATTATGGTAGTACAGCACAATTTACAGGCAATGAATGCCAACAGAATGTTAAACATCACAACAGGCTCACAGAGCAAGTCAGCAGAGAAGTTATCCTCAGGTTACAGAATTAACCGTGCAGCAGATGACGCAGCAGGTCTTTCAATTTCCGAGAAGATGAGAAAGCAGATAAGAGGACTCAGCCAGGCATCAACAAACGCTGAGGACGGCGTATCCGCAGTTCAGACAGCAGAAGGTGCCCTCACAGAGGTTCACTCAATGCTCCAGAGAATGAACGAGCTCGCAGTTCAGGCTTCCAACGGAACTAATTCTGAGACCGACCGTGACGCTATCCAGTCAGAGATTGACCAGCTCACAACCGAGATTGACAGAGTTGCAGAGACAACCAAGTTTAATGAGACATATCTCTTAAAGGGCGGTGACTCAACAAAGGATATATATATGAAGGGTCACGACGCAGGTCTTAAGGGAGAACTCACAGACGACGCTACAAGTGCTACATTCAAGGTTGCAGCAGGTGCGCTTGACGAAGGCAAGAAGGTGACGATTGCCGGTAAGGATTACACAATTGGTTCTGCGGTAGATGATGTTCAGGCTACAGTTGATGGACTTACTACATCAGGCGATAAGGTTACAGTTAATGGAAAGACGTACACATACTTTAAGGCAAATGAGACTACGACCGGTGGTCAGCAGGCTGCTACAGATGGTTGGTTTGCAGATGATAACAAGACAACCACTAAAGATACAATAACAATTGCTGATGGAGATAAGGTAACTGTTGTATCGAAAGACGGTGCTACTAAAGGCACATATACAGCAGCAGACATGACTGATGGCGTCAGTGACTCTGACTCATCTGTAATTACAGCAGCTAAGGCAGTTACGTTAATGACCAACGAACTCACAACGGCTAATAACATCGGTGCTACAAAGACAACAGCAACAGTAGCGGCCGCAGCTGCATATACAAGTGATGACGGCGTTACATTTAACATTACCAAGGGAAAAGCAGAGGTTGCTGACAAGCTTAACTTCAACCTTCATGTAGGTTCTGACGCTGACATGACCAACAAGATTAATGTCAACATTGAGACAATGAACTCAAGCTACCTTGGAATCAGCGGTCTTAACGTATCAGACGACTCAGGCCTTGCCGCTACATACGCTGTAGACGCTATCGCAGATGCTCTCCAGAAGGTATCCGAGCAGCGTTCATCACTCGGTGCTATCCAGAACAGACTTGAGCACACAATCGACAACCTCGACAATGTTGTTGAGAATACAACATCCGCTGAGTCTCGTATCCGTGATGTCGATATGGCTGAGGAGATGGTTGAGTACAGCAAGAACAACATTCTTGCTCAGGCTGGACAGTCTATGCTCGCACAGGCTAACCAGGCTACACAGGGAGTTCTCTCCTTACTCGGCTAATTTCAGTCTGACATTCATCGTTCCTTATGGAATGACGGGGTAAGCTTTATAGGGCTTTCATATCGGAAAAATCCGGTGTGGAAGCCCTGTTTTTATTTTACAGGATTAGTGGGTATGAACATTTTTCAAAGAAAAATGTGCGAATTACGAATGTTTTGATAAAATTCCTATTACATAAAAATCCTTTATGCAGTAGCGTACTGCCGAGATGTAGAATTATGCCGCTAAAGTATTAAATAAATGCTTACGAAACGCAGAAAGATAGTGAGTGTAAAACAGTCAACAACTTGAGTTTAATAGCTTTTGGGGAGTATGTAATTGCTTTGGAACTGCAAAATGCAATGTAAAACCTCCTAGTAACATGAGCTTTGCTTAATGATTACCGCTTAAAAGTTTAATACATATTATCAGGCGGTAATAGTTGCGTCAAAAGAAAGAAAAAATAGCTGTACTTACCGCCTGCATTAATAAATTTCTATCTCGGGCGGTAAATTTAATACCTTATTGCTACCAAAAGAGCTTATATGTGAAAAAATATACGGCTTATTAGCACAAGAAAGCTAATCAAGCGGTAATATACAACTGAAATACAGAAAAATAGAATACATTTTACCGCTGCTGTGTGAAAGCAGCCCAGTCAGGCGGTAATTCGTTTATGAACAACTCCACTATATCATGAAGAAGTTTCCTCATGAGAAAGCGTCCTCAATAATTTCGTCGTTCGCCAAGAGGGCGCAAGCTCCCTCAGGCTCTCTTGCGTTCATTATATTACAAACTGAGAGGAGATTTTTGACTTCAGTAACAAAAAATGCCGTATTTGTACGGTTTGTGACGTTTTGCAAACGTCTACTAAAGTATTAAGACGCAGGAGGAGAAAACAGCATAACAAAATTTTATTGTGTTCAGAATTACGTTTGAAGAAAACTTTGGGATTGGTGGTTATAAAACCATATAGTGTTTTGCGGTAAAAATTAAAATATATCATTGAAGATATTGACATATGCGATATAATGTGCTATTTTTAATACAGAGCATATTTCTTGAAAGTCTAATCTGCAAAATACAATTATGAGGTTCTATAATTCATGTAACCTTTTGGTGAATATTCAGAGGTCTATGCTTGAAATCCAATCAACTTATCGGGAGACAACTGATATTGCCAGAGAAGCGTGCACATGGTTTATAATACATGTACATATATGTGCGGTTATAAGCGGTAGCCATCGGTATCTCCTGCAGCACAATCACAGGAGGTATAATGGAAGAAGAACAGACGATATATGTTAGGCAGGAATGGGAAAAGGTTAATTTGATTGTAGATAGCCTCACGCTTTTTGACGATGACCTGATGGGCAGAGTCTTTGACGGGAATATTGAAGCGACCGAGCTTGTCCTTAGAATTGTTTTAGGCAGGAATATCAAGGTTATAAGCGTGAAGGGACAGCAGGAAATACGAAATTCCAAGGTTGCAGGGCGCAATATCATACTTGACGTACATGCAATCGATGTGAATGGTGACGAAATAGACATTGAAGTTCAGGGAAACTCCGAAGGCGCACATGTCCGAAGAGCGAGATACCACAGCAGCATGATGGACTCCGGAATGTTAAAAGAAGGTCAGTCGTTTAAGGCGCTGAAGGACTCATATATAATATTTATCTATAAGCATGATAAGTTCGGAAAAGGGTTACCATTATATCATATAGACCGATATATAGGAGAGACCGAAGAATTGTTTGAGGACGGTTCGCATATCATTTATGTGAACGGCAATTATAAAGGCAACGACGCAATAGGACATCTGATAAGCGATTTTCGTCAGACTGATTCCGGAAATATGTATTATAACGCATTGGCGCGTGGAGTGGAGCACTACAAGAGGATAGAGGAAGGACGTGGAAATATGTGTGAGGCTGTTGAAAAGTATGCGAAAGAGTACGCAAAAGAGTATGCAGCAGAATGTGTAATAGGTGAGAAGATTATTTCTGCAAGAAAAATTATAAAGAATATGAAGTTGAATTTGGAGCAGGCACTAGATGTTTTGGAAATTCAAGGTGCTGAGAGGGAGCAGATAATAAAGCAGTTTAGTGAATAATTTTATTGAAATATATCGGATATGGACAGAGCGTATTAATGAATATGTGAACGTAATTGTACTTACGGAACGGACGTATGTCAAATGATTTTAAGCAAAAAAATTGCGAAATATGTATATAGAGTACATTAGCGTGGAGTGGAGCACTACAAGAGGATAGAGGAAGGACGTGGAAATATGGGTGAAGCAGTTGAAAGATACGTCAAAGAGTATGCAAAAGAATATGTAATAGGTGAAAAGGTTATTTTTGTAAAAAATGTTATGAAAAATATGAAACTGACTATGGAGCAGGCACTTGACGCTTTGGAAATTCAAGGCGTCGAGAGAGAACAGGTAATAAACCGACTGAGCGAATAGCTTTACAGCTATTGTTACATTGCAAAACCCTTGCTTTAGACACCCGAAATAAAAGCAAATGCCGCCCAGTACTTGTTAGTGTATAATTTTAATTGGCAAAAATAATGGGAAGTAGAATTAACCACTTCC
>CAMEEX010000028.1 GCA_945915235.1 uncultured Clostridia bacterium
TAGACTTATCTTTGGAAAGAGCTTTCTCGAGAGAAGCTATTCCGCTTCCTTTTACAATTCCATATGATACCGCACTCGTAATAGGAAACTTTTTCATATTTTCCTTTTCAAGCTTTTCTAAACCTTCTCTATCTAAAGAGAAATGCTTTATTCCATATTTATCATATGTTATTCTTACCGGAGATTTATCAGCTTTTTTAATAATAGACTCATCTAAACCACCAAAGTATTTATTTGAAATACTTCCATTGTTCATGAACTGCTGTTTATTTCTATTACGCAGCATATCTATAGCAGTATCCTGAACAGATGATTTGTTGACTCTCTGTACTAAAGGTTCATTGCTCTGCGGACCATAAGAAGCGGTACCATAGTTTTCTATACGGTTCTGTCTCTGTTTCTCCGCTCTCTGCCTTACGAAATCACTTGCCTTGCCGGTTGTCACATGATATTCAGACTTAGTCTCTGTAGAACTTGGCTTTTCTGCAGTTTTATAAGTTATCTTAGTTTCATCACCATATTTACCATTGATATACGAACGGTCAATTGTAGCGGGCTTATATACTTTTTTTTCTTTTTCTCTCTGTTTTTTTGCTCTGTTCTTTATGAAATCACTTGCCATTTAATCCACCTTTAATATCTGACGTAATCTTTATAGTGAGAGTTTTTTGACGAACTATTTTTTTTGTTGTAGCGATATGTGTACATACCATTATTAAATGTTTCAGTAATAGTGCCGTTATCTATATATCTTTCAAGCTCTTCGTCTGTAACCTTTCCAAGACCGTCTACATACACCCAACCGTCACCATTTCTGTTTGTTATAGACGGATCGCTTCTGTCATTGCTATCTGCGACAGTTCCTGTTCCATGATAGTTTTTAATATTATTAAGTGGAGCACTTAATGAATTAGCAAAGGCAGCTGCACCTGCCGGAGTAGTTCCAAACATGTTTTCAAATGAAAGTTTACCTTTTGATGCATCAACAAGCTTGGCTAATCCTGTAGGAGTACTTGATGAACTTGATGATATTTCAGTATTTGAACTTGGCGCTGTGTTTGATTTTCGGCTGCTTCCACTTGATTTTCTTCCGGAACTCTTAGATGCTGTCTGTGCTATTGCCTGAGCTGCTAACTGCTGTAACTGTGCTGCGGAATCTCCGCTAAGCCCATGAGCAGTATTGTATCTGTCTATGATCTCAGTAAGGTATGAAGGTACCGGCTGTCCTTTCTGCGCTAATGATGTTGCAAGAGTAAGCGCATTCTGATACTGTGAATCTTCACGATCTAATGTATCCTTATCTACTCCATAATCAAAAGCTCTGTCATTTTCATATGCTGATCTGTCATTCTGGAATGAACCCCAATACTGATTCGCATAATAATTTCTGTCAGTCTGCCAATCGGCTACATCGTCACGATGCCTGCCATATAGTCTGTCATCCTCACCCTGAATTGCAGCTAACTGCTTATAATTATCGGCAATATCATCGCCATACATCTGATATGCAAGCTGCATAAGTGTAAGATTCTGATCGTTAAGCCCCTGCATGGTATTGTCATACGCCTGCTGTCCTGCTATCTGACCGTATGACGAACCGTAGCCACCCGTAGCGCCGTTTGCGCTTGCCATGGCATCACGCATAGCCTTGTCTGCATTGACCTCGTAACGCTGCTTATACTGATCGTAGAGCATGTTATAATTGGCATCTGTCTTAATATCAAACTTCTTTTTGTTCCTTATGGTGTCTATGATGTCGCTTATAGTGCTTTCATACTGTGATTCATATGCAGACGGTCTGTCATCATCGGTACTGAGCATTCTGGATTTATAGTGGTCTGTAAGCTCCGTAGGTACGAATTTAGACTGATATGATTTGGTTTTTGTTGCTGTTGGAGTGCTTGAAACAGGTCCAGGTGCTGTATATCCCGGAGTGTTATCCGTTATCTGTTCTACAGCTCCCGAAGGCTGTGGAGCGGTCACATTATTAGCACCGCTCTGCAAAGATTTGAGCAGCTGTATATTCTGAGATGCTGTTCCTGAGTAATTATTTATTCCATACTGAGACGCAAGCCTTTTTCTTGCGCCAAAGGATGAGTCTTGATTATTCTTTTTAAGATAATCTACAATGCTTCCTACTGCCATTTGGTATACCTCATAATTAAATTAACACCGTGTTTACTCAATTCTATGAAATGCAAATGCATCTAAAGCACCGACCTATAAAAAAAGGAGAGCTTATCGCTCTCCATTATCAATGCTATTTTCTGTTGGCTTGCCACTATTAAGTATCTGACTAAGCATTACTACACGTTTGCAGTTATCGACTCCGCTCACAGACATATTTTCAAGCAATACGCTAGCGGCTTTTATCTGCTCATCATCATATGTTATCATCTGCGCTCACCTCTATAGATACATTAGTCACATAGTTGCCTTTTATATTGCTCCAAGGAGCTTTTGAAAGGCTTATGTCTCTGTTATTTTCGGTTATCTGCTCCATACATAAGAATGTTTTTTTGATGCCATTATCAAATGTTCTTATGTACTTTACTGTAAGTTTTGCAGGGGCATTGCCCTCATACTTGCCTCTAAGCTCTCCATTATCAGTATCATAGGCAGTTATGCCTTTTACACTATCAACTGTTACATATGGGTATACATCAAGCATTTCATCTTTATGTAATCCCGGTGCTGATTTAATTAAAAACATATCTTCTCCTTATGATGTGACTTTTTCATATAACCAATCAATCCAATACATAACCGTGTTTTCGTATGAGTTGAACTGAACGTCCTCACATCCAATCATTCCCTCACATTGCATAGCATCGCTCGAGTAGATAAGATCAGGCTTCATGTAGGAAAACCACCTATTGTTTTTAACATATATATAAGGCAGATTGTCCTTATAATCTTTGCTTATTATTACATTTCCATCATTTGAAATAATACTTCCTGTAGCATCACCTGATACATAGAAGTCGCCAATATATACATTATCACTGTTAGCCGAAAAGCATCCTATATCAGCTGTTCCACCTGTGATTGATCCTGTAAACTTGCCGTTCTTTGCCTCCATAGAACCGTCAAGATTTATCTTGAAGTAGTTATTAGCGGTCACGGTTCCCTCTAATGTTATCTTATTGCCCTTAATCTTTACTCCCTCTTTCGAAAGATTAATAGCTGCAACAACTTTATCTTTATAGACTACGTTCGCTTTTATGCCGTCTACAGATATGGATAAATTAGATAACATGTCCCCGTTCTCTACATATTTATCATATGCAACCTTTGAGTAGTTATCATCAGGAGTCAGATTGTTAAACATGTACGTGAGGTCATCGTTTAATTTATAAAGATAAGACCTTATCTTATTATCATCGATAGAATTTATTTTATTTATCCTATCTACGGAAACTGCGTTGAATACTGCCATTTATCTCACTTCCTGTCTCAATATCACGTGATATGCCTATTAATTTAAACTCCCCGGTGCCTTCAAGTCTGTATCTGTATTTTGAGCATCTTTGAGGGATTATTGGTATCGTGTACGTTTTATTTGCTGTACTTCTGATATATCCTTTTCTGTGCCACATTGGCTCATCATCGACCTTCATAAAGACCTTTACTTCACTGCCGACATTAAGGGAAATATTGATCTTAAGCTTTGAAACATACTTCTGGTCAAGTGAGTTTTCTAAGATATCACCTGATTCAATATACCAATCGATGTGTTCGTCTCTGTTTCCGTATATAGACGTGAGGTTATTATCTGCATCGACATAATGAAGCAGTCCTTCTGAGAATGCAGCGTACTTAAATGTCGTATCATCTTCAACATCCCATATACCATAACGAGGATCATATACAAGCAATGTCTGTGTTCCGTCAAGCTTACATGAGATATAAAGCTTTGAATCGTGCTGACATGAAACTGCATCTGTGATTGTCTGAATTATATTGGTGCTGATAAGCTGTGGTATAGCTCCATCGAACGCATAAACGCCGTTTCTGCCTACATAGTACAAAGTATCGTCTATTATCTGTATAGACTTACTACAGCCCTTACGCACGCCAGGAAGCTCTTTCTCAGCAAGTGCAAAGTTTGCAGGCTTATCGCCTCGTAGGATATGCACCGTATTTTCTTTAAAGAACAGCATGTAAGTAGAATACTTTGTGCAGCCTGTAAAGTCTCCGTCACTGCCTACTGTTGCGGCCCACGCATTGTCTGCTTCAGCTTCGTAGTTATACCAATTCTTTGGATCACCAATCTTACAGCAATAAACTTCATGATTAGCTGAACTGCATCCCCATAAGCGGTTATCTCTTTCAGCAACAAAGTCCATATCAGGCACAAGACGTTCAAACTTAAGACCGCTGTCCTGAGTAAAGCTTTCTGTTAATGCTCCCGTAACCACGATATAGTCAGTTCCGATATCATTGATTATCTTTGTGGCATTATACTTAGTGTTAGTACATCCACTTATCTTGATATTATCGTTCTTAGAGAACTTCTCGTTGATTCCGGATGCTGTTATCTTGGTAAATGCAGAGCCTTCTGAAAGTGGTGCAAATGTAATAGCTTTATCCTGAGTATATGTTGCTTCCATCTGTGATAAAGTTCCGTCATTGGTGTTGAACATGACTTTATCAGGGAAGATACATATATATGCTCCCATTCCAACGATAATCTTATCACTGTCAGATACGGTAAATTTTTCTTCATCTTTATAAAATGCTTTTGTTTCATCTATGTAAAACAATCCATTCTTATAAAAAATGCCTTTGGGAGCATTGAATTTTTTGTCCAATGCTCCTCTGTTAGGTCTTGATGAGATAACGGGAAAGTGCCTATCCGATACATTTTTCAATTTTGCAAACTCACCGTCAGTTATTATTATGTTCTGGTTCAATCCTTTGAACATATTTACAATTGACGTCTGTTTTTGAATCGTATTTGTAATATACGGGAGTCTCATTCCTGTAATTTCTCCTTGGTCTGTGATTACGCCTAAACCATGATGCAAAGGCCTGCCATTCAGCTTCATGCATTGCTAAATCCATCTGATAACGGTCTAACTCAGCGTTGTTAAAGTCTATCTTTGCATACAGATAGCTTGTGTATGTGCCTATGAACTGATTAGGTATCATAAGCTCTGCATCTGCATCGATGTCATACTGATAACCTTTAAACTCTTCACGAGTTGGTTTATTATCACAGCTATCTTTTTTATCGCAGAACTCACATGGCAAGGATAGAACACGCTGCTCACACCTGCTGAAAACCTGCTCAATAGCCTGATATTCAATTTCATTTACCCACTGAGTTAGATCATTCTTGTCATAACTGCTTGGTCTTGTCTGTTCTACTTTTGCTATAAGTTCTGCTAATTTCATTTTTATCTTTCTTTACTCAATTAAACCTCAACTACTCCGATGCAGAAATACGGGCGAACGCCAAGTGAAAGTGAAGCGGTGACGTAGCCTGCGCTACCATCGTAGTTAATAAAAGCAAAATGTGACGCTGTAATAACATCTCTCAACCACATATTCTCACCAGTACAAATCAAATCAGGATTGTATCGGAACAACGGTAACTGAGACGTCTCTAAACGATAGTTATAAGGAACACTGCTTCCGTCAGAAACTGGAGAGAAAATACTTCCACCAAAGGCCATCTGTTCGCACATAAGGTCTGCTTCTGAATCATACCATGCCCCTCCGGATGCGCGTCCGTTTTTAACATCATTAGTTAGACAGAGTCTGTGCTTCAGAACATGCTCGCCGAATGCAGCTTTAATCATTTGTTTAGCTTGAGAAAGACCCGACTTATACATAGCAGATCCAACATACCCGCCTGTTGTTGTATTGCTTTCGTTCATCTTTGCATTGTACAAGCAAGTATCTGGCAAGATTAATGAATGATGTTTAGTTAATGGAATATCGCCACAATTCAGGAATGGATCAAACATTGCATTTCTCCAATTCACCCCGTTTATTGTCCAATAGTCGCCAATGTACAAACCTTTAAACGTACCGTTTGCGATAGCTTCCCACTGCTCTGGTGTTACAGACGTTCCTAAGAACTTGCCTCGATATATGGAATTGTGCGTGCCTGCGCCACCATTGGTAAACAACGCATTTATTTCTTCCTGCGTCATTTTGGATTCGAAATCATATACACCCGATGCATCAATATATGTATCTGCTTCCTTAGGTTTTACTGATTTTGCCATGCGTTATGGCTCTGCTGTAGTTATATCGGCAGTATGGTTTGTCCTAATAGCCAAGATTCTGTTGGCGTTGTAGTTACCAAAGCAATGTTTGTCGTGTTATCATTTGTAAAGTTCACATTAATCTCAACATTTCCAAGTTTTATCTGAGTTTGCTTGTTTGTTTTATACGGAACAGTTAACAAAATCTCATCAGCTTGCATTTGGCTATTCGTATGTCCATATAAGTTTATAATCAATATCTTATTACATTTGACACACCAGTTCTTTTGGCCCTCAGGTGTGTACTTAGATGAAAAGCTTATTGGAACATCTACTAATTCATTAAGACCCTTATTTATCTCTTTCTGAGTTTTCTTCTGCTCAAAATCATAAACCCCGTCTGTATCAATATATCTACCATCTTTTAATTGAACGCTTTCCATATGCCTTTCGGCGCTAAGTTAATCAAATTCTATAAATCCTTGGCAATGAATGTGGCAATACATTTATACCAGCCTACATTCTTTTTATGTAACACTCTTAATCCACCATCAACAGTTACATATAAAAATCCACTGTTTGAAATATATCCGCTAACTGCTATTGCTTCATTTAAATAAGGCTTAAACGGTAATTTTTTTGTAAGTGTAACATCAACATCATCTGTTATATGTTCATCCCTATGCACTACAACTGTTGCAACATTTCCACTCTTACAATAGCTTACTGTATAACCTTTTTCTGTAAACGATACCACGTCTGTCGGATTCATTGATGCGTTAATTTCTTCCTGCGTCTTACCTTGAGTAGTGTCATACACATTCGCTGCATCGTGATAGGTATCAGCCTCTTTATATTTGATTGACTTAGCCATGTAAGGAGACCTCCTTACTGCCTACTTGCCTCCTTTCGGAGATTTGGGAAAGAGTTAAAGCAGAGCCTTTCCTCCTTCCTGCATATATATATATATATTCTTAGCCATATTCATCATGCCTTTAAAGCCTCCTCAACCCTGTTTCGCCAATACTCAGGAACCTGCTCGATTGTCATTTTCCCTGCCTTGATACGATTTACATAGAACTTAACCATTTGACACCTCCGTTGTGTTAGCTGTAAGTGTAGCTACTGCCGTTTCAAGCTCTGCCACTCTTTTATCGATTGCATCGACTGTCTCTGTGAGCACTTCAGTACTTCCCATCTGCTCAGCGACTAATCCCGCAAGCTCTTCGATTGCTCCGTCTGATGTATCGGCTCTGTCGTTAAGCTTAGCCTCGGCACTCTGCTGTATCTCGGATACTGTAAATACTACTGTTACCTTGCGCTGAGTGCCATTTTCAACCTTGAGGCTAATGACCTTCTTGTTGTAGTATTTGGCAACAGTCTCACCATTTTCCACTACTTCAATTATTGCTTCCTCAGGGAAATCTGCTTCGATAACTCTAAGTGTTTCGTCTGTAGCAAAAGACATAGCCATGCTTCCATCTGTTGCAAAGACTGTTGTAGCATCAAACTCTTTTCCATTTACTCTAATCATATTTACCCTCTTTCATTACCATGTGTGTACTACTTCAAAAAGGTCTGTGACTAAATTATCTTTAGCCACACCTTCATTAGCGATCCAATCCCCTGCAGCATTAAGCATATTCTGCAGTGACGTTTCCTTATTTACTGTTCCGTCTATGATGCCTGATGTGTCTTTGACTTTAAGAGCATCAGCCTTTATCGCATCAAAAACAGCTTTTGAGCTTGGAACTTTTTCTGTATCCTCTGTGACCGCCTGCACTATCGGTGCACTAAAGCCTTTTGCCTGTATCTGCCAGTGTGCAGTATCCTGATCAGGCGGTGTCACACTGCCCGTTACTGCATCTTTGCATATATATGTGCTGCCTTCATGGTAAACGCTATCCATAGGAACATAAGCGCCGTTTCCTGAAACCCAAGTGCCCTTATGTATTGGCAGCACTCTTCCTGCACTTGCCATTATGTAGTCTCCTTTAACTGATAATCTAAATTGCCTGTTGCTGTATTTATTAAGAATGTATAGCTTGCATCATCGTTGTAATGAAGCTCTCCGTCAACAAATGAAACCGTAAATACCGGGATGATAACTCCCGAAATCTTCTCGCATGCTTTAAGATATTCGTGCGCGTTTGCTTCTGACTCCGCTGACTTCTCGGAGTAATACTTTGAGTTATCGATATTCTCGCCTATCCTTGTTCCCGTACCGCCGACAGCATAGCTCTTTGATACATTGGCATAATCCTTAAGCTCCTGACGATCGTTGTTAAAGTCTGCTATTGCATCACCAAACGCTGTTTCTCGATTATTTTCAGCTTCTACACGCTCATTCTCTGCGTTTACACGTGATAGTTCTGCCTGCACTCGTTCCTTTTCAGCATTTACTCTTGATAATTCCTGAGTTTCAAACTTCTCTATCTCAGTAAGGCTACCTGTATAGTTAGCAGGTGTATTGATAGAGTCCTCAACAAAGAATGCACCTACATATGATGTCCATTTCTGCACACCTGCTTCATCGAGTGCTCTTATCTGTACAAGAACAGTACCAGGCACTTGAAGCATGTTGTTTGAAATAGTAAGCGTAAGATTTATTTCCTTCTCTGTTACGTCTTTTGCAAGATCCGCTGTATCGGTTTTATTGTTTGCATACTTGATATCAAGCTTAAATAACAGATTTGAGATATCTACACCGCCTGCAGTTACCCTTTTTATCTGAAACAAGCGTGTCTCTGTCTGATTGTCGTAGTTAGTTCCTATATTAAATTCTTCGTTAGGGATTAAAAGCTCCCTATTCATTACTACGATCATTTATATTCTCCTACAAATATAGGGAGCATGAAGCTCCCTACTTATTACATATCCTGAATCTGTGGCTTCTGAAGTTCTGCGGTAATTGCTGCAGCATAAGAATCCTGCTTAGCGCTCTGATCAAGTATCTCTGCCACAGGAACCGGTATAGATACTACCTTGCCTCTTGGTATTGAATACTTAACACCATTCCATATAACATTTACAGGGTCTTTATATCTTCCTCCGTCATAGAATAACGGACCGTATGTTACATATTCCGCAGCAACATTCTTCTTTTTATTGCTTCTTCTTGAAGTAGTCTGAGCCTCTACAACCTCAACAGCCTCATTAGTCTCAGCTTCGTTAGTCTCGACATTTGTATTAACTTCTGCCATTTTTACCTCCGATTTATGAGGAGTGCGGAGGCAACACCCCTCAATGGACAGGGCTTAAACCTCCGCCCGAATATCAGCCTGTGTAAGAGCAAGCAGTCTCGATTCGAACCATGTAGTCCTCAACAAGACGCTCTGCTGTCTTTGTAGCCTTCCAACCGATTGTAGATCTCTGGTCGAGTGGGTCGGCTGTTCCTGCAGAGCCCTTCTGCTTAACGAACATCTCAAGACCGCCACCGTCAAGTGCTGTAACACCGTAAGCATTTGCACCAAGGATGAGTGTTGAGTAGACATCCATGCTGTCTGCGCCTGCCTTTTCGAATATCTTAGCCTCTGTGGTCTCCACAAAGCGTACTCCACCGATACGTCCTATTTCTCCCTCATACATCTTGTCAGGTGTAGTGTACTTCTGCCATTCAACCCAGTTAGGATCATTCATAAGGTCGAATGCTACGTCAGGATGAATGATTCCGACATATGAGCCTTCTATCTTCTCTGCATTCTGTCTCTTAAGTGTTCTGACAGCTGCCTGAATTGACTTAACAGTAAGATAGTCTGTAGCTGTAAGAGCTGCTCTGTTAGCTCTCTCGCCCTCGTGATACTGAACATTTGTACCGCCGTTAAGAATCTCTCTCGTAACAGTGTCAAGAGTACGTCCTGCCTGAGAACCAATAAGTCTTGTAGCCTCAGTCTTAACGTTATCGATAGCTGTAAGGTCGAGAAGATCTGTAAGGATTACATATCCACCAAACTGCTTAACCTCAGCTGTAAGCTTTGATGTATCAAGCTTCTGTCCTTCAGGTGTTACACCTTCGACTAACGCTGTTGTAATCTTAGCAAGCTGCTTGAACTGTCTGAACTCAATGGTCTTACCACTTCCCTGCGGAATGTTTCTCTTCTGTCCAAACTGATCGTGTACTATCTTTCCTTCTACTAATCTGATGAGCTCCATTGAATAGAACTCTTTAATCTCAGGCGCAAGGTTATTGCCGGAAGTGGCTGATGTTGTTGCGTTTAATACCTGATCAAAAGCTCTCAGATTGAGCTTATAATGTCTCGCTGTATTAATCATATAATCCTCTCTTTTAGAAGCGGATTATCTCACCTCGTAAAGAACGATTAGCAATATCCGCTATTTCTGATTTGCTCATTTTGCTAATATCCTTTTCAACTTTTACAGCGGCTCTTGAAGATAAACCATTTTCACGAGGTCTTGACTTACTTGCAGCTATATCTTCTGCTGTAGCCTTTCTGACCTCTTTGGCTGTGTACTGCATAGCGCCTGTAGCTATATCTTTTCCGTGGATTGCATAGAATGCGCTCTCTATGTCCATTCCACTCCTTAGTGCATTTACAAACGTTTCGTTTAAAAGCTCTTCATCCAGATCGAATGAAGGAAATATAGCTTTAAGGTTGTTTGACTGATCCACCCATTGTGTATACTGTCTCTGTGCTTTCTGAGTGGCTTCGTATTTTCTCTGCTGTTCACGATATAACTTGTTCTCTCTTGAAATTCTGTCCCATTCACGCTGTTCATCGACAGTTCGTCCATTCTCTTCTGCACGCTGCATGTAGAGATAGTCATCATTCTCAAGAGCCTGAGTTATAGCCTCAATGTCGTCGCTGTCCTCAATGCCGAACTTAGTTGCAAGCATGTCCATGATGCCCTTAGATGCTTTGCTGCGCTCTACAAGAGTGTTGTAGTCATTGTGGCGCTTCGAAAAACGGTCATCAAACCATTTTGTAGCCTCTTTCTTGTGCTCTTTCATGTACTGCTCAAAGGATATTGGCTCTGTTATATTCGGTGTGGCGTCCACCTGTTCAGACTGTGTAGTCTGCGCCCCATTCTCAGCGGCGACCTGAGTATTTGCGCCCGTTCCTTCTGCACTTGTGGCTACTGCTGCAGCTTCACCTTCTCCAAATGCTTTAAGGTTTAATTTGTATTTGTACATTAGTACCTCCACGCGGTCTTTCCCGTGAGTCTTATCATGCGGTCATTATCTCATCACTTATGTTTCATTTTGCACCGACCTATGAAACACTGAGGTTGACATGCTTTGGATAGTGTTCTTCAAGCATTGCGATGCCTGTAATAAAGAACTCCACAACATCGTCCCACTTTGAATCCTGGTCATTGTCATGCACTGCTTCTATATGAATGTCTCCTGAGCTGTCTTTTATAAGTATCTCTTTAAGCTCTCTTCGCTCTGACATTGTCTGTATAAGGTTAATAAGAGTGTATGCAAGAGTTGAAACTCCTGCACACACTATGTCATTGCCGGGGTTGAACCCTGCATGTCCTTTTATGTCGATGACTGTCTTATCAGATTTCTCTCTGAATATTCTTATCTGCGTCATTTACCTTCTCCATGTCTACTTCTCCACTTGCGCTCACTGAAGCCTGCTCTTCGACACCTAGTCCCATTTCCTGAACCGCCTGCAATACTCTTGCGTCTCCCTTTTCAGCAAGTGCCTGAGCAGCCATTACTACAAGCTGTTGCATCTGCTGAAGCTGTTCGAACATCGTTCCGTTCCTCTTAATAGACTCTCTGACCTTTTCTTTTCCATCAAAGTCCATCATGTCTATAGTCGGAAGCACCTGATCAACGAGCTGAGGGTTAAAGAATCCTGCCTGATAGAACTGCAATGCAAGCTCATTCTGACTAAGCCTTGAATATGGATTCTGCTTCTGTGCCGATATCACAATGTCGAATATCGGTGCTTTTGTTTTAAATTCCTGACCTGCGAGGCCTCGTATGCCTGACTGCATGCTTGTGTTGTCAAATTCTACATATTCCTGCACTCCGTCATCGCCTACGATACGAAACACTCTCTGAATGTCGTAGAACTGTCTGATAAGCTCTACAATCATATTGCAAAGCTCTGAATATGCTCTGTATGATCCTTTTATAATGTCTCGTGAGCCTTTATTTCCCGTCTCCTGCAATGCCTGAATAGCGGATGCAGCTGTAACTCCTGACGTTGTGCCGCCTTGGTTAAAATCTCTGTTTCCTGATGTCTCTTTAAGCTCATTGACCTTATCCTGCAGCACTGACAGATATACGCTTGAAAGCTCAGGTGTATTAATCTCTCTGTAGTTATCGTCATTAGGTGAGCTTGTACAATGTACTATGCGCTGATGTATGTTGTTCAGCTCTTCCTCATTTATTCCTGCTGAGTCTTTTAAAATGTATCTGCGCTGTGCTGCCTCTTCTGCGTTTAAAAGGATTGCTGAGCCGAGTCGATCGATATATTCCTGCGGTGATCGCATTACATCGATATAGCCAAAGCCTGCAGGTGTGCCCTTTTCCTCATACAAGCAGTCAATGATAAACGGATATTTGCCATGGTCGTATATTCCGTTTTCATAGCCTTTCTCATTCTCAGAAGCAAAAAGAACGATCTGATCAACGTATTTAACGTAATGTACAGTGTCCTTATTTCCGTTGTTGGCCTTGTAGTACCAATCGACAACAATTGACTTATCTGTCGTGTCAACGGAATCATCGTAATGGTATTGCTTTTTATCAATAGGCGAGCCTGAAAGCTTTCCGACAAGCTGCGGATATCTGCTCTGCAATGTGTCATTATCCTCAAGTGCAAGCACAAAGATATTCTTGGAATCTTGAATGTCCTGTATGCCAGGCTCCCAATAAAAAGACAGCATGTCTACAGCGTTAATGCTTATATCGCCCTGACCGTCGCTTGCTGACGTGTCCCACATGACCGAATATATAGCAGCTCCATTCTTGAGCTTGTCCCACCAGTTATTACTGTAGGTCTGCTCAAAGTGGCTGTGCTCCAATATGACTGGGAGAATGCTCGAAAGCTTTTTGGCTGTCTCCTCATCGTCTCTTGCCCTTGGAAGTACAGTAGGAACAGGATAGCTATCCATTGCATCGGCATGCTTATTTATTAAACTGTTGAACAGCCATGCAGAGGTTGTCATTTCTTTTCTGTCCTCAGGACGCTGCTTAAAATTCCTCCAATGCTGTAGCTTCCACCAATCTTCATTGTCTATAAGCTTTGCATCGAGCTTAGCCTTTCCTGCCATGTACTTGTTTAAGGTAGCGGCAGCAGTGCGTACAGCTACATCATCAATAGGCGGTTTAACCTCTGTAGCCTCTGCATTGGGTGTCTGTATAGCTGTGTCATCTATCTTTACCATCAGTTGTACCTCGTAGGTGTAATTATCATGTCTAATGGGTCTTCAGGCGGCAGTGGATCTGCCTCTGTGTATCTCTTTATGTTCTTTCGTGGGTTTAGCGGATGATCCATAAATACATACCGCGTCGCATCGTATATATGGTCCTCAAGATCTGTGTCTATATCCTCAACATGCTTTTCGTCATATATAAGCAACGGCAACGTCCTTATGAATGACTTACAGCTCTTAAAGCAATAGAACATAGGTATTCCGCTTTTATCAAATGCAAGGCGATAGTGGAACTGCATGAGCCCTGCAAGGCGTGTATGATCGCCTTTATCGTTGTAGACTCCGCACTTTTCGAGCATATCCTCTATGCTTTCTCCCGTAGTGCTGCCCCATATGGCAGGGTCCGCAATACCGTGTATCTTACGTCCAATAAGGTTAGGATCAGTGCGTTCAATATCTCTTATACCTTCCGCTATCTCCTGCACTGTGAGCTGTAGTCCGGTGTTCGCCTGCTTAGTGCAGCCGTACCACTCTTTTATCAGATAAAGCTTGCCGTCGTGGTCAAGCGCAAACCAACAGACAGAGAAAGGCTTAGAATAACCATGATCAAAGCCTCTATGTATAGTCCATGAGCTCGGAATCTTAAAGTCATCAATGACATGCGTCCATCGTCTGTCTGAATAATGTGCAGGATCATTGCGCCACTCGGAAAAGACCTGTCCGATAAAGCTGTTCCAATCGCCTTCCAGCCATGCAGCCCTCTTAGCTTCTGGTAGTGCCTCAAGCTGTCGGATGTAGTCAGGATTGTTCTCCATAAGCGCCTTATTGTCATAAACGAGGCTCTGAATAAAGCTATAGTCCTCCGGATATTCGCCGTCTAAATACTCCTTATCGATAAACAGTCTCTTAATATACCCGTGTCCCTTTCCTCCGGGATTACAGGTGTAATATATGCGCTTAGGGAATGAGTTAGCACCACGTACGCATGCTACAAGAGCTTTTATCTGATCTTCGCTAAGCTGTGTAGCCTCATCAAGAAAAAGAATATCTGTCTCCGTACCTTGGTAGCGGTCAACGTCTGACTCAGAATTGCAATATCCGAATCTAATCGTGCTGCCATTAGGGAAGGTTATCTCTTTTTTTGAATCATTGTATTTGATTAGATTCCCTGGAGCTCCTATCTTAAGAAGTGCCTTAAAAGGCTTAATATGATTAGCTAAAAGCTCAGGATACGTCTTTCTTATAATAAGAATCTTTATCCCTGCATGCTTGCTTGCTAAGATCGTAGCTTTTGCTCTGATAGCCCATGACTTGCCTCCACCACGAGCGCCGCCGAATCCTACGTGCTTATGAGTGTCTCGTAAGAACAATTCTTGCTTAGCATTCGGAGTACTAATGTCAATTTCCATAGTCGTCGCCGCCTGCAATGTTTATAGTGATTGTACTGTCGCTCGCGCTTGTGTCCTGCTTAGGATGCTCTCCCACAATCTCAAGATATAGTTCTAAGTGTGGCAAGCTTCCCTCTTCCGCCTTTTCAACTAACGCATCAAACATTTGTTTTCGTTCTTTTTCAGGCAGATCTAATGCAAGCTTTTTAAATGTCTTTTTAACAGCTCTCGATTTGGCTGATGCAATCCCACCTTTGCGCCCTTTTTCTCTCGCTTCCTCCACGCTTGCGAACGGTTTTAAATTTTTGATTCCTTGCTTACTCATGCTTCAATTGTATAAATAAGATTTTCAAGAACACACCGACCTATAGAGCACAAAAAAGGGAGTCTCGATTATGAGACTCCCAATTCATTCTTTCTCTAATTTTTCTTTAGCGTATCCAAATATGCCTTGTGATAAGGGCATGATTCAAAGCAATCTTCGCAAAAGATCTCAATATAATCTTTAAGATCTGCCGAGGTCTTTAAGCGGATGCAGGGGCTCACCTCAAATCCAAGGTTAAGCCTTAAAGCATCACACTCAATCCCTATAAATTGTCCGTTAGTTGTTTTTATCACTCTTTTAAATGTCGGACATCTGATAGCCTTGTCATCATATTTGAATCCCATGTTCGCCTCCATTTACATCGCATCGCCCTTATCTCTAAGATAGTTTTCAATCAGGAAGCCGTTTATAAAGTACACTCCCCTTCTGAATTCTGCATTCTGATCTTTTAATCCTTCCTCGTAGCACTTGAAGAACGCTGTCATTGTCTCGCAGAACCTTCTCTGTTCATGCTCTCGCCCAAGTAAAAAGCCAAGTCCTGCCATCACTAAAAAGCATAAAATGCATACACTATAATATAATATCATTATGTTTCCTCCATCACGAATTTAACGCCGTAGTTCTCATACACTTCCTCGCAGTACTTACGGATGTCTGCATTCTCATCTGACATGATGCTGTTGATCTCATCCACGAGATAATCTCCGAAGCGGGCTGTTGCAAGACGCTTGTCAAAGTAATTATCCTTCGGTATCGGCTTCCAATGGAACTTCTCGATCAGTACCTTTGATGAGATGGCAAGCAGCATAGACAGGATGTTGAAGAAGCCGTCTCCGGTATCATTGATCCTGCTAAAGATCTCCTCGCGTTTTTTCCATTCTTCGTTGATGTAATCATCGACCTCTTTCTTTTTCTCTTCAAGCTCTGTGTTAAGCTTGCCGGATATATCCTCGATGCACCTTTGCTTGTACTGTCTGCGAATGAAATTGTCATGTTCCTCAAGCTGCTCCGCCGTAAATGTATATGTGACCTTCTTCTTTGCTTCCTCTCGCTGCATGCGTCTTCGCTCAGCTCTTGTAAGACAGGACTTGTCTATAAATACCGAATCGCTTTGATCCATAAATGGCAGCGCTGTATCTATATTGTTCATCTCTCCTCCCACATCTCGCATGTGTCATACGGTGCCCAATCGCAACAGTATGGGCTTTCGGCGTTCCAACAAGCATCATACATGTCAGGATCTCCGTACTTGCAGTTCTCGCATCTCTTATCTTCCGGTACTTCCAAAACCATTGTTGCCCCTTTCCGTTTCTTCAAGTCTCTCCACTTGCACAAGCTCCGTGTTAGCTATCGGCTGAATGATAAGCTGCGCTATCTTGTCACCTTTGTGTATCTTGTACGAATCAGGACCTAGGCTATAGAGCTTTACCTTGATACTTCCGGTATAACCGCTGTCGATTGTGCCCGTAGGGCAGATAATACTGTACCTTACATTCAGACCGCTTTTGCTCTGTACATAACCAACATAGCCCTTTGGTATCTCGACATGTACTCCCGTGTCAAATATTACTCCGTCTGTCGCACCGTAGCGGCTTCCTACTGTTGCATCCTCTCTTGCTCTCAGGTCATACCCCGCATCAGCCTCGTGCGCCTTCTCAGGTGCGTAAGCGCCTGGATCTAAAGTAAATTTAATCTGCATCATTCATCCTCCTAATCAGATACGCACCGATTAATAACATAGCTAATATTGTTCCTCCCCTTACAAATATGGTTATTGCCATAGCTACAATCCACAAGCCTATTAGCTCTCTCATATTGTTCTCAAATTAGACACCCACATAGATACCCTATCACGCACCCAACTGTAATCACTAATCCAGTAGTAGTAAAAGTTATAAAGTAAATATTAATATCTGATGGCTTTTTTAAATAATATCTAAATGTTGTTAAAGCAATCATGCACATTAGTCCGAACCAAACAAATACAGTTTTTTCAAAGATCGACATATTGTTTAAATAGTATATTATTTCTCTCATTCTGCTGCCTTTTCTGTTACTAAATAACCCGACCAATCAATAGCTTGTCCGCAGTTCGGGCAATAGTAATAATTGTCCTCAGTTTCATACTGTTTTCCGCAGTGTGGACAGTTCCATGTGTCTTCGTTCAAATTGTCAGGCACTCTTGATACTTGCTTCTTAAGAGCATTTTTTGCAACCTTAATAACTCTCGTGCCAATCAAGTTATCAATTGCCTCAAGTATCTCGCTTGCCTCTTTGTATATCATAACTCCACCTCCACTTTCGGTAACGGCTCTGCACAAGTCGGAACGCCATAGCGTGGCTCATTCTTTAAGTCAGGACAAAAGTATTCAAAATCATCGCGGCTTATACTTATTTTTTTAATTCCGTATCTATATGCGGTCATTTCTTCTATGTCGCATCCTTTTGCATCGACCCAATACGGTCTATCCAATCCAACAAAGACATCAGCATCGCTCAGAAGTTTTATCGACTCGCCTAAGTACCATACACCCTTATTTTTGTCACTCGGCGGAGTATCTGTAATGAACGATGGAATAACTTCAAGCTCCTCATCAAGCACAAGCTCAGCATATTTATGCATCTTGTCTCTTGTCTTTCTAATATCTTCTTCAGTGCGCCCCTTCATCGGGCATGATATAAATATTTTCTTCATGTCTCCTCCTCATATTCATCAATCTCTTTCCATGCAATTACAGCATTTGATTCTTTATTGCGCTTAAGAAGCTGCGGTATATCCCCTCTCTTAAAATCAATCTCCGGTTTATGATGCACGAAGCGCCATACCAGGATAAACCATGCATTATGATCAGGGTTGTACCATCCGACAGTCTTCCCATATCGAGTCATAACATCATACTTCGGACAAAATGCACCTAAGTGTTTGGCATTTGGAGGCAAGTCCTCCGGGTTCTTTTTCAAATTGTGCCACTTATTCATAACGTTTATTCCATCTCCTTATAGCCTTACGGTGTAAGCTGTGCTCTTTACCGCAATAATTGCACTCGCCGCACATCATGTTCCATGTGTTTGCCGGGAAGTTGTGCACATGCCATATCTTCTTACTTCCACAGTTCGGGCACGGGTTAATTGGTATCGGTGTTTTCATGTTCCTCCATCTCCTCCATGTCTTTGACTGCAACTCTTACTACCTTCGACTCATCAACACCGCAATGTATTACATTTGCAACTAAGGTAAGTTCTAAATGATTATATGGCAAAGAATTTGCTGTAATTGGCACATCACAGTAATAATTGCTCTCGATTATTCCAACCACTTTATATATATGCGGTGTACAACTATAACCCGTTTTGATCTTTACATAAGTGCCGAATCCGTCATCACTATTCAGTCTAAAAGTATGTGTTTTCATATCTCCTCCCTTTCTTGCAGCCAATCATCTATAGTGACTTGATCAGGGTTCTCGCCTAACCACCAACGCATTACTCTTTCAGGGCTTGTAAAATAATTATGATTAATTCCTTTTCTGTCATTATTCTCGAGCATTTTTGCAAATGCTCTTAAGTATGCATCTCTATACTTCGGGTACTTTGCAAAATCTGCTTTCATGCCGTTACTGCTTTGCATGGGGCATCCGATACATCCGATACGCTTCTTACCGCACTTATACATCGGATTACTCTCACAGCCGTAATGATGTAGGAAATCCCAAACATCCTCGTCTGTCCAGTCAATGATAGGATTGACTAAAGTGTTATCTGTACGGTAGCAATGCTCTACTAACCTACGGTTCTCATTATTATCAAGATTCAAGCTCACCGAATGCTTTTTCTCTTCGTACTCAGCACCAAGCTCCTCCGCAGCCTTTAACGTCCTTTTCTTCTTGTCGATATCAACAAGTGATCGGTTGTTCTTTCGTTTATTGCTTTCAGCCCAACGCACACCTGTAACTTTCAGTCTGCCTTTTCCACCTTTCTCCTTAAGCTCTGAGCAACAATACCGTACGAGCCTTGTTGGAGGCATATTTTTCTCTGCGATCAGATCCCACATACTTTTCTTCGGGATATGCACAAAGCCTTGCGTGCCATATCGGTAAGTGATAGCACCGTCCTCATCAACCTCTCTCACGCGCTCTCCGTACTTACTCATTACCTGACGGATGTAGTACACCGTCTCAGGTGCATCAACCGTAGTGTGGTTATTGTGGCACTCGTATTTAATGCCAGCTATATCTGCAAGGATACGGATCGTATCACTATCTTTTCCGCCTGAATAGCAGAGATAATATCCTTCATCAGGCTCAAATGCCTTGAGGCGTTCTATTGCTATCCTTTCTTTCTCCGTGTTCATATTTTCTCCCTCGGCAGTATGTACTGCTTTATAAATCTCCTTGCGTACTGCGGATGCATCATGCTGCGCTCTGTTTGCCTTGTAGTTTTGTCTGTTCCTGCTACCTTTGATATGACCTTTGTCTCTGTGTACTCTAAAGGCTCAAAAACAAGATTCTGACTCGGTTGCAAATTGATAAAAAAGAACTGTGTCGGTTTTTTAAAAAAATCACCGTTGTCGGTTCTGTTTTTATCTATCACCGTAGGCTTAATGCACCAATAAGTTGTCAGATAATGTGGCTGGGTGTATGGATTTTCGATAACCATCTTCAACTCTTTACGCTCCGCCACTACTACAAGCTGACAAAGCCGCTCGTATAACATGTGCAATTCACTGTGAAGCTTCATGCTGTACTGCAGTTTTTGCAAGTCTGTCCATTTCTTTTGCTGAAACGCTTCACCTCTCATGCTGAGCGGTATCCGTGATTCAAATCTCGTGCAGGGGAAAAATGCCATGATAATGTCCTCCCCCCCCCACTCGGTCAAAGATGCTATCCCATCCCTCGTAGGCTTTCCTGATCTCTTCAAACAAATCAACCTTGTAATCCGTCTCGCCGAACTCGTCCTGAATGTCATAATCGTAAGCTTCAATGCCGAACTTTTTAAACTCATTCTTGAACGTTCCGGATTGCTCAAACATACAATGTGCTATCATTTTGCCCTCCCAAACCAATGATCCTGAATCTTCACATAGTCCTTCGCATATCGGCTCTTGCCTCTGCTGAAGAATAAATACTCAGTGTCCGGCAGTACCGTGCGACCGTCCTCTATTACAGCTTCTATCGCCTCCGTAGCAAGCTCAGGCACTACCCACGATGCATTACGCATCTTCCAAGTACTGAACTGTCCCTTTTGGCTTAATACGCCATTTACGCTGTCCGGAAACTCGTCAGACAATACACGGTTAAATATCACTTCGACGACAGCCTTGCGCCCTTCAAGGTGCTGTGTTTGGCTTTCTGCTGCCACTATTCTTTTAAGCAGCTCATACTCCTCATCGCTTATGATGATGTCTGAATACTCTGTCTGTGTGGCTGTAGCAGCCTTTGCATCTAAACTGCCTACTAACAGCACGATCAATGCTGCTATGATGATGCTTAAGACCTTTAGCCACAGCATCCCACGCTTTGGATGTTGTCGCTCATATTCGGCTTTATACAAGTTAACCAAAGAATTGCCTCCTCTCTTCCGGTGTAAGCTCTAACAGCTTAGTCAGTGCCTTTTTCTCATCTGCATGCCACTTAGCTTGCTTGTGTACCAAGTGGTACATGCGATTGTATTTAATGCCTATAGCCTTCGCACACTTTCCGAGCACTCGACATTCGCCCTTGTAATGATCCATGATACGCTGCTCAAGCGGCGTAGGCTCAGAAGCGTAGTTATCTCCGGGAACTGAGACGAGCTCAATATCGTCTAAGTTCTTTACTCTCTTCGTGAGCAAGGTCGTCCAATACGTCCATTCGGCTTTTTGCGCCTCGCTCATTTTTAAATTGCCTTTCATGTCCTTCCCTCATCCGTTAACAGCTTGTTTGCCGTGCTTGACAGTAATGCTTTTATCTTTGGCGGTATCTTTGCACTTTCACGCTGCCTTGCAAGCTCGATGTTATAAGCCTTAACAAAGTTAGCTTGTATCACCGGCAATGACTCAACGTCTGTTAATGCCCATTGCCTTAATACGTCAGCGCTTCCAATTGCCTTTTTTATCACTTCCGGCAAGCTGTTAAAATTCTCCGTTGCATAGTAAATGCTCGACTGCATTCTGCCATACACACAGCTCCATGCCTCAAGTGCTGTCTGCTCTTCATTCGCCTTTGACAGTTGGTCAACGACCTGACCGATGCTCGGTGCAAAGCCGTTTTTATCTGTCAGGATATAAGCCTTGAGCCCTGCACTGATAGCGTTATAGTCATATTCTTCAAGCATCATGTGCCATGTGTTTATGACAAGCTCAAGATTGACCGGATGCCAGTTAGGATATGCCGCCATGATAGCCATTAGGATCGTTTTTGTCTCATCCCTTGTCATGCATTCCCCCACATTTCAAAAAAGTCGTCTTTTGGCATCTGTTCTAACGGTTTGCCTCTGATCTGTCCTCTGATCTGTTCTTTTTCTCGTTCCTCTTCTCGGGACTCCCAACCTGCAACAGCGGCTTTCCAATCCTTCATGGAGTTCTTTCCGCGTTTCCACCCGATTGAATCGTAATAGCTGCAAAAGCGTGTTGCATTTACACGACAGTAGCTTTTTTCCCTGCAGTACTCTTCCACTTCCTCGACAGTCGGGGGAACGAACCGCTTTGCGGTTTTCTTTTTAGATAATGCGTTAGCATTATCTTTTTCTTTTATCTCCTTTTCATTTACATTTTCATTATCATTATCATTTTCATTATCATTATCATTATCATTGTTACGGTCGTATACGGTCGTATCCTCTCGTATCGAGTCGTAAGTTTCGTTACATGTCGTATCCTCTCGTACAGTGTCGTTATCCTCTGTAGCTTTTTTCTGAAAACGTTTTTTAACGTTTTCTTTATTACGGTCACACTGCTTCTTGTATGCTGCATTGTTCTGATCCATGTTGTGTTTGATTACACGCCATATACCTTTAATCTCAGGATCGTCAATCTCGACCGGAAGTCCATTGGCATAACAAAGAGTAGCTTTGTACAGCTGCGCTACCTGATGATCGTTAAGACCGTCTATGTAATTGATTACGTCTGAATACATCAGGAACGTCTTTTTGCCTTCCATTAGTCCTCTTCCTCATTCCATGCGTTTAAAGATATAGCGAATCCACGATCGAACATGTCACACGCAAACTTATATGCCTCTTCCAGTGTGTCAAAGTCCTTTTGTATGCTTTGAATATAAGCGTCTTGAAGCATCTCAATAGGATTCGAGTCTGTTACAAAAACTCTGTATGTCGTCATATTTCTCATGTCTCCTTTATCTTTATCCCAAACCGCTCAAGCATGAGCTTGCGCTTGATGATATAGTCCTTAGTCTTAACTCCCTTTACGTCCTCGACCACTACAGTGCCGTTCTGCATGTATCTGAAATCAGCCTTATACTTTACAGCTCGTTCTATTACCTTGCCTTTATCGTCCCTCTGTGACGGTATGAGTAGAAACTCCACCTGCCTTTCGAGGTTTGATATCTCGCCTCGCTTTTGCATATCGGCTAAGACGAGATATCTTCGATATTCTTTACGGCTGTCAAATCTGCCGTGACGATTAGTGACCTTAGTTGAGTGATATTTACTCATCCTCATCCTCTTCACGCTCCACAGTGATGTGAATGCCTTTACTGTCAAACAGCAGGATGCGCATTATCTGTGCTATATCGTCAATGGTTTCTTCCTTGTAAACGATGCAGTCATCGTTCTGACATATGATTACTCTGTACATCTGTCATCCTCCTTTAATCGATACGCTGCGTATCTCTTGCCGTTGTCGTTGGTTATCATCTCCTTTACGATCTGATAACCGCTGTGTCGTAAGTCCCATATCCTTGCGCTTAGCCTTGCACATCCGAACAAGTTAAGCGCATCTATATGAGTTATACTGTTCCCTTTTTGCAGATAAGCTAATATATCTCTGCACTGAGGTGCTTTCGTTAAGTCTGTACTCATAGATAATTCTTCCCTATAATCTTCATGAACTCTTCACGGCTGTGTGTAAGCTCATATTTAGCCTGACATTCGCGTTTTAGCTTCTCATCTATGAACTTTCCCTCTCTGCCGTGAACTCCGTATGTGCCTCTGTGATGAGCCTCACATAGCCAACAAGTGAATCCGTGCTTATCGCTGTTCTTTCGGTTCTTGCCGTAGTACACGTGATGCAGTTCCGTCCAATACGGCGAACCGCATATATAGCAGCGCCTTTCTTCCTGCATGATGCTTTTCATCGTTTCTCTCCCATAAGGCTTACAAGGTGAGCTATCTCATCCGGAGGTAACGTCTCTATGCCCTGCTCCTTGCAATCATCTACAAGGTTGTTTATGAGCCTTGAGAACTCCGCTGTGTCCATTTCGTGAGAACCTTTAAGAAGCATGTAATATCTGATCCTGCCGTTCACATTCCAATCAACTTTGGATGTTGGCTTTAAGTGATAAGTCTCAGCCTCAAGCGCCATTTCTTCCGCCTTATCTGTGTCAGGAAGCTGCATATACACGACCTGATCAGATATTATCTCAGGTATGCCACAGTCCCTTAACTGTTGATTGTGGCACCTTGCAGCGCTTATATTAAGCTTTGCAGATAATTTCGAAATCAGCTGCCAATACATTGAATTGGCATCGAGGCTCCTTTTGTCCTTCCACTGTTTCACCGTCAGCCTTAAGACTTTGTTTTTGCAAGCCTCAAGGCTTTCGGGTGAATCTCCTGATTGTATCTCATAGGTTATGAGCCTTTTGCCGGACTCATAATCCGTCGAAATGCTCTTTTGTATAGCCTTGTACTCTGTCATTAGTTAAAAGGAAGTCCGATGTCTTCCACTCCCTCAGGAATGTTCATAAAGCCCTCGCCGACTGATGAAGAATAATCAGCCTGACGTC
>CAMEEX010000029.1 GCA_945915235.1 uncultured Clostridia bacterium
AGTCGACCGCGGAATGTTGAAGGATTTCTCGTGGACCAGCTCTGCAAAGAAGTATGAGAAGCTCTACGACAATCTCCTTGGGCTCTGATTTGGTGAGGGTGATTTGACAATCACAGCATGAAAATAAATACCGTGGCTGAAATACAGACAGCCACGGTATTTTTGTTGGAATTTTCTATTATACAAAGCTGTTTTTCACTTTAACAAGTCAATTTATTAAAAAACATGTTGCATCTTGTGAGCTTAAATGCTAATATATTTTTCAAAAGTTACAACCACGGAGGTAGAGCAGATATGGAAATGTACAAGATGTTAAGCAAGGATGAGCTAAAGACAATCAAGGCAGCTCTTGAAGAGGAATACGCCAAGGCACAGCAGTTAGGGCTTAAGCTTGATATGTCCAGGGGAAAGCCGGCACCGGCACAGTTAGATCTTGCAATGGGAATATTAGATGCTGTCAACAGCACTTCTGATTATAGATCCGAGGACGGAGTTGACTGCCGTAACTATGGCGGACTTGACGGTATCCCGGAGGCAAGACATTTCATGGCAGACATTATGGGAGTGGATGCTTCCAATGTGATTGTCTACGGCAATGCGAGCCTTAACATTATGTATGATACCATTTCCAGATTCATGCTCGAAGGAACAGGCGGCTGCACACCATGGTGCAAGCTTGACAAGGTAAAATTCCTTTGTCCGGTTCCGGGATATGACAGACATTTTGCAATCACACAGCATTTCGGTATAGAGATGATAAACATTCCTATGCATGAGGACGGTCCCGACATGGACATGATTGAGAAGCTCGTGGCAGAGGACGAGAGCATCAAGGGAATATGGTGCGTGCCTAAGTTCTCCAATCCCGGCGGCTGTGTATACTCGGACGAGGTTGTAAGAAGAATGGCTGCTCTCAAGCCTGCCGCTAAGGATTTCAGGATCATGTGGGACAACGCGTATGTTATCCATTTCCTTTACAAGGACAATCAGCCACAGATACCAGACATCATCTCAGAGTGTGAGAAGGCAGGAAACCCTGACATGGTATATGAGTTTGCTTCAACCTCCAAGATAAGCTTTGCGGGAGCCGGAATTGCCGCTCTTGCGACCTCCAAGGCGAACATAGCAGAGGTTAAGAAGTCACTGACAATACAGACCATCGGCTATGACAAGATAAACCAGCTCAGACATGTCCGTTTCTATAAGAACAAGCAGGGCATCATGGATCATATGATGAAGCAGGCTGAGATTTTAAGACCTAAGTTCGAGGCGGTTGAGAACATTCTCGACAGCGAGTTGTCAGGTCTTGGAATCGGAACCTGGACCAAGCCGCTCGGCGGATATTTCATATCTTTTGACGCTATGCCGGGCTGTGCCAAGGCTATAGTCAAGAAGTGTAAGGAAGCAGGAATGGTGCTTACCGGAGCAGGAGCTACATTCCCTTACGGCAACGATCCTGATGATTCGAACATCAGAATAGCACCTTCATTCCCGACGGTTGATGAGATGAAGAAGGCAGCGCTTTTATTCGCACTCTGCGTCAAGCTCGTCAGCGTAGACAAACTTCTTGAAGAATAGAATATTTTGTAATCTATGAGAGAAATCTGGAAAGAACGGGAGAGCTAAGATGAGTACATTTGGATTTATAGGGATGGGAAATATGGGATATGCCATGCTCAAGGGGCTTTTAAAGACATATTCGCCCTCTGATATCATATTTTCATGTGCAACCGACAAAAAACGTGTAACCGTAAGTGAAGAGACCGGTGTAGCGGCAGCTTCAGGAAATGCCGAGTGTGCCAACAGCGCGAAATACATCATTCTCGCAGTTAAGCCACAGGTGTATGATGGCGTAATCAAAAATCTCATGCATGTTGTAACGCAGGATCATGTCATCATCTCTCTCTCCCCGAGCCATTCGATAGAGCTGCTCAGGGAAAAGTTCGACAAGCCGGTCAGGATTGTGAGGGCAATGCCAAACACACCTGCTCTTATCGGAGAGGCCATGACGGGCGTGTGCTACGATGCGATGGAGTTCTCCTTTGAGGAGAAGGAGGTTCTTGATGGATTCTTTAATTCCTTCGGTACATACAGACTTGTCGATGAGAAGCTTATGAATACGGTTACCTGTGCGAGCGGAAGCTCACCGGCGTATGTATACATGTTCATCGAGGCGATGGCAGACGCGTGCGTTAAACACGGAATGCCGCGTCAGGCGGCTTATGAGTTCGTGGCACAGACAGTTGTTGGTGCAGGCAGGATGGTTCTCGAGACGAAGGAGCACCCGGGACTTTTGAAGGACAAGGTGTGCTCACCCGGCGGAACGACCATTGCAGGTGTCGCCGCGTTGGAGGAGCATGGCTTCCGCAATTCGGTCATCAAGGCTGTCGACGCATGCTTTGACAAGTGCAGCGGGATAAAATAAAATATTTTTTGAGTTATTATTTGTGCCGTCGTTTGGCGGCGAAATGAGGATTAATATGGAAATAATCAAGCGTCTTAAGCGTGAACTTGTATACAAGGGAACGATAATAGACATGTACAAGGATACGGTTCAGGTTCAGAACGGACATATAGCGGAATGGGATTTCATCGGTCACAAGGGAGCAGCAGCGGTTATTCCAGTGCTTGAGGACGGACGCGTTCTCATGGTAAAGCAGTACAGAAATGCTTTGGACAGAATGACCATAGAGGTTCCGGCAGGCGGCAGGGATACGACGGACGAGCCGTATATCACTTGTGCTTCAAGAGAGTTAGAGGAGGAGACAGGCTACGCCTCCGACGACCTGGAGTTTCTGATATCGGTTCAGACTACGGTTGCATTCTGCAACGAGAAGATTGATGTGTTTGTCGCAAGAAATCTAAGAAAGACACACCAGCATCTCGACGAGGATGAGTGCGTTGATGTGGAGGCATACGATATCGACACACTTGTAGACATGATATATGCCGGAAAGCTTCAGGACGGAAAGACAATGGCTGCCGTTCTCGCATACAAGTTAAAGTACGGCAGCAAATAAGAATAAAATCACAAAAAGTCTCATATCTTGTTTTGTCCATGCAGGACAGAGAGGATGTGGGATTTTTTATGCAGAAAAACAAGATCAGCTTAGGCGGAGCAGACAAGTTGGTGATAATGTTTTTTGCGGGGATTGTAATAGGCTCCGTGATAGTGAATATCATACCGTTTTCGTGGGTGATAGCTATGAATGTGTGGAGCGCCGATTATATAAGCTCCTTTATATCAAAGACAGTCAATTACTCGGTCATGTGCCGCTATCTGTTTAAACTGAGGGGGCTTATCATGGCAGGGCTTATTCTCGTTATGCTGACACCCTTTGTGAAGAAGCTTCTGTATATCCTGCCGCTGTATCTCGGAGCAGCATGGGGCATGGTGAGCTCCATAATTATGATGGAGCACGGGATAAACGGTGTGAGAGTGTGTTTCTTTCTTATTTTCCCACATTTTATTTTTTACATGGCGGGCATTGGAATGATGCTCTATAAAATACTTCTGATAAGAAATTCACCGGGAAAGAGAGTTGATTTCACATTTGTGATGGTCTTTGTGTTCGCCGGTGTGACCATCGCGGCCGGAGCCATGGCTGAGGCGTATATCAACGTGAGTATTCTGCCGTTGGTTTTAAGGCAGTTTGCATAAATAAAAGTGAAAAAATTAACAAATACGTCATTGATTTTGATGTCTGCTTTGATTATAATATTTCTTACACTTATAAACATACACCAAAAAGGAAGCACCATGGAACAGGAAATAGAAGAATACATAGAATATATAAGCAGAAATAATAAGAAGTCAGAGAATACGCTTGTCTCCTACAGACGCGACCTGTACAAGCTGATGAATTATCTGACTAAGGAGCTTGCACTTACCGAATGGTCACAGGTTACGGATACGGACCTCAATTCGTATGTGCTGCATCTGCAGAGCGAGGAGAGTGCGCCATCTGCCATAGCGAGATATATCGTGTCCATGAAGGCATTTTTCGAATATCTTGAGAAAACAGAAAAGATTGACGAGGAGCCGGCAATGAATATTAGGCCGCCGCGCCATGAGAAGAAGGTTCCGTGTATAATATCCGTCGAGAATGTGGTCAAGCTTCTCACCGCACCGGACGGTGACTCGCCAAAGCAGCTTAGGGACCGTGCGATGCTCGAGCTTCTCTATGCCACGGGAATCAAGGTGTCAGAGCTTGTCGCAATCCGCATGACTGACATAAATCTTCAGGTTGGCTATGTAAGCTGTCAGACAGTGCAGCATGACAGGATCATACCGTTTGGCAACGAGGCAAAGCAGGCGCTTATGAGATACTTAAAGGACGGGAGGGATGCTCTGCTTGACGATAAGGACAGCGAATACCTCTTTACGAATGTGAAGGGAGAGCAGATGAGCCGGCAAGGCTTCTGGAAGATAATCAAGGCTTACGCAAAGAAAGCAGGAATAGAGGAGGATATAACACCTTACACCCTCAGACATTCCTTTGCGGCGCATATGATAAGCAACGGAGCCGACATATATGCCGTGTCGGAGATGTTAGGGCATCTCGATGTGTCAGCCACTCAGGTATATGCCGTATTCTCCAACTCACGGCTTAGAGATGTATACACGAAAGCTCACCCACGCGGCTGACTTTGCCAAGTCGGCGGCGGGGTCACCCAAGCAACATGATTCAACTCCGCCACAGTGCGTTCCTGCCCGGAGAGCTTTTATGCAGTAGGGAATTATAATGAAATTTCCTGCTATAACAAAAACAAGGTCAGAATTGATTCTGACCTTATTTTTATATAATATGTTTTGCAATAATATGTTCTACTTTGAAAATTTATCAGCAGTTCTCTGCGATATAGTAGAGCAGCTTCTCCGTATCCTCCCAGCCAAGGCATGGGTCTGTGATGGATTTTCCGTAGATGTGCTCGTCTATCTTCTGATTTCCCGGCTCAATGTAGCTCTCTATCATAACACCCTTGACAAGGTTATGCACGTCGACGGAGTGCTTTCTGCTCTCGAGAACCTCCTTTACGATTCTAATCTGCTCGGCATACTGCTTGTTGGAGTTGCTGTGGTTCGAGTCGACGATGGTTGCCATGTTCCTGAGATTTTTCTGGCTATACATCTCAAAAAGTCTTACCAGATCCTCATAATGGTAGTTCGGAATGTTCTGGCCATGCTTGTTGGTCGCACCGCGGAGTATGGTGTGTGTGAGCGGATTGCCGTCTGTCTTGACCTCCCAGCCCCTGTATATGAAGGAGTGTGCATGCTGTGCAGCCACAACGGAGTTGAGCATAACTGTATAATCGCCGCTTGTAGGATTCTTCATCCCGGCAGGCACGTCCATTCCGCTGACAGTGAGTCTGTGCTGCTGATCCTCGACCGAGCGGGCGCCCACTGCGACATACGACAGTATATCCGATAAAAACTCGTAGTTCTCAGGGTAGAGCATCTCGTCTGCAGGGGTGAGATGTGTCTCATTCATAACGCGGATATGCATTTTTCTGATTGCCATTATTCCTGCGAGCATATCAGGCTTCTTCTCAGGGTCCGGCTGGTGTAACATTCCCTTGTAGCCCTCGCCCGTGGTTCTCGGCTTGTTGGTGTACACTCTCGGAACGATGAGAACCTTGTCCTTAATCTTTTCCTGAACCGTCGCAAGACGACAGGCGTAATCACATACCGGATCCTCGTGGTCTGCCGAGCACGGTCCTACTATCGCGAGAAACTTATTTGACTTGCCTGTTATGATGTCAGCTATCTCAGCGTCGCGTACAAGCTTCATATTAGCAAGCTCCTCGCTCACAGGAAGAAGTTCCTTGACTACCTGCGGGGAAGGGAGCTCTTTTACATATTCAAATCCCATTTTTTCCTCATTTCTGCCGGTAAGCCGCGTTGTCTGTTGTATATTCTTAGGTGCGGGTAACCGAGGCTGTATATTTTGTGAATAATGATAACACTTAATTGAATAAAATGCAAATGGCTGAATTTATTTGTTTTGCATTTTTTGTTGATTGATTTTAAGGTGGAAGGTATGGCTGCATAATGTTTTAATATTTATTTTCATTGAATAAAATCAAAAAATAAGGTATAATAAACTATATTTAGCACTGAGCGGATTGAAAATATCTGCCTGACGGAATTTGGAAAGGATTGATGATATATGAGAAGAGTTATCTGGATTATTTTAGACAGTGTCGGCATGGGTGAACAGCCTGATGCGGCGCGATTTGGAGATGTCGGCACACATACACTCGCACATGTGTGGGAGTACAATGGCGGACTCAAGATACCGAACATGATTAAGATGGGACTTGGAAACATTGAGGGCATGAAGGCTCTTGACACCACGGACGTGCCTACAGCGGCATACGGCAAGTGCGCCGAGCTCTCGGACGGCAAGGACACGACTGTCGGACACTGGGAGATGGTCGGAATAGAGACTAAGGTCGCATTCCCGACCTATCCTAACGGATTTCCGGCTGAGGTCATAGATGAATTTGTGAAGCGCACCGGCGTTCCGGGCGTTCTCGGCAACTGCACGGCATCCGGCACGGAGATTATCAAGCAGCTCGGAGCGGAGCACGCGGCTACGGGAAAGCCTATCGTCTATACATCGGCGGACAGCGTATTCCAGATTGCCGCCAATATCGATGTGATTCCTCTTGAGAAGCTGTATGAGATGTGCCGCATAGCCCGCGAGATGCTTCACGGCGAGCACAATGTGTCGAGAGTTATCGCAAGACCGTTTAAGGGCACCGAAGGCAATTATGAGAGAACACCTGACAGAAGAGACTACGCAATTCTTCCACCGCAGAACAATCTCCTCGTGCACATCAAGGACGCAGGGCAGGACGTGATAGGCGTAGGCAAGATAGAGGATATCTTTGCAGGCGTAGGCATAACCGAGGCTGTCCACACGAAAGACAATATGGACGGCGTTGACAGAACAATCGGCTATATGAAGGACGACAACAGAGGACTTATCTTCACCAACCTTGTAGAGTTCGACTCCAAGTGGGGACACAGAAATGACCCTGCCGGATACGGAAAGGGACTTGAGGACTTCGATGCGCGTCTGCCTGAGATTATCGCGTCCATGAAGGACGAGGATATCCTCATCATCAACTCAGACCACGGCTGCGACCCGACGACACCGGGAACAGACCACACAAGAGAGTATATACCTGTTCTCGTTTACGGTAAGAATGTAAAGCCGGCAAGCCTCCACATCAGGAAGTCCTTTGCGGATATAGGTCAGACAATAGCCGAATATCTCGGTGCAGAGCCTATTGTTATCGGCGAGAGCTTCTTAAAGGAGATAATATAGAGACCGGCTGATTTTTGGAGGCAGTACTGCAAGCAACTCTTGCAGTATGCATGGGTAAAAAAATGAAGTAATGAGGAAATTGTTATGAGAATGTACGATATAATTGTTAAGAAGAGAAACGGTGAGGCGCTCTCAGATGAGGAGATAGCCTTCTTCATCAAGGGCTATACCGATGGCAGTATTCCTGACTATCAGGCATCGGCACTTCTGATGGCTATATATTTTCAGGGAATGACCGACAGGGAGATTGCCACACTCACGATGGAGATGGCACACAGCGGGGATATGCTCGATCTGTCGGCAATCAAGGGTCTCAAGGCTGACAAGCACAGCACCGGTGGAGTCGGCGATAAGACCTCCCTTGTGCTCACGCCGCTTGCGGCAGCCATAGGAATACCGGTTGCGAAGATGTCGGGCAGAGGTCTCGGACACACGGGCGGAACCATAGACAAGCTCGAGAGCTTCCCGGGCTTCACGACGGGAATATCCGAGGAGCAGTTCATCAACAACGTGAACACCATCGGAATTGCCATAGCCGGTCAGACAAAGAACATGGCTCCTGCGGACAAGAAGCTCTATGCGCTGCGCGATGTTACCGGAACCGTCGACAGCATACCGCTTATCGCGAGCAGCATTATGAGCAAGAAGCTTGCGGCAGGTGCTGACGTTATCGTTCTCGATGTCAAGACCGGAAGCGGAGCGTTTATGAAAACCGAGGAGGACTCGGTTAAGCTTGCCGAGGAGATGGTAAAGATCGGCAACAACGTGGGGCGCAGAACCCTCGCCGTCATCTCCGATATGGACGAGCCGCTCGGCTACGCCGTAGGAAACGCAATCGAGGTGAAGGAAGCCATCGATACGCTGAATGGCCACGGACCGGCAGACCTGCTTGAGCTGTGCCTCACAATAGGCTCACTCATGGCAGTTGGTACCGGTAAGGCTGCGGACATTGAGGAGGCGAGAAGGCTCCTTCTTGAGAAGTTAAAGGACGGCTCCGCGCTTAAAAAGTTTGCCGAGTTTGTCGAGGCTCAGGGTGGTGACAGCGCGCCTGTCTACAACACAGACCTTCTGCCGCAGGCATCGATTGTCAAGGAAATCTACGCTCCCGTTGACGGCTATGTGTCACATATAGAGTCAGACAGAGTGGGAATAAGCGCGATGAAGCTTGGCGGAGGCAGGGAGACGAAGGAGAGCTCAATCGACCTGTCAGTCGGAATACTTATCAACAAGAAGGTCGGTGACAAGGTAGCTAAGGGCGAGAAGATAGCGACCTTGTACGCTAACGACAATGAAAAGCTGTCCGCCGCCGTTGCCGAGCTTGAGCAGGCATACAGCTATTCGTCCGAGCCGGTTGAGAGACCTAAGCTTATAAAGACCATAATCAGGTAACAGTTAATTACGCTTTTGATTACTATATTTGCCGCCACACAGCGGTGGAATGGAGCATTATATGTCAAGAATTGATTTTAATAACGATTGGAAGTTTTGCGTTGATTACAGGGAGGAGATGGAACAGCCCGGCTTTAACGATGCCGAGTTTGAGGACGTGCGTCTCCCGCACACGGTAGTCGAGACTCCGTACAATTATTTTGATGAGGGAATTTACCAGAAGATAGCCATATACCGCAAGCGCTTCACCATCGACGAGGATATGACCGGCAAGAAGGCGCTTCTCACGTTTGAGGCTGTCGGACACAAGGCTGATATATACGTCAACGGTATCCTCTGCGAGACGCATTACGGCGGATACACGGCTTTCACCGTGGATATCACGCCATACCTTGTAAAGGACAGGGACAATGTCCTCGCTGTAGTATGTGACAGCAGGGAGAACCTGAACATTCCTCCTTTCGGCAAGGTTATCGACTACATGACCTACGGCGGTATATACAGAGAGGTATATCTCGATATCCGTTCCGAGGACTACGTTGAGGACGTGTATGTAGTGACCGAGATTGACCCGGCTATCTTAAAATCCGAGATAACCTTCAATTTTAAGAATGACTTTGAGGGCGGGGCAGAGTACACGGCTGAGGCATATCTTAACGACGCAGAGGAAAATGAAGTTTTCTCGCTCAGGGCGCCTGTGAAAAAGAATGTGATGCATCTTAACAGAAAGCTCGATGGCATTAAGCTGTGGTCGGTTGACGAGCCTGTGCTGTACACCCTTACAATCAAGCTTCTCAAAAACGGTGAGCTTATCGATGAGAAGGGCACAAAATTCGGTTTCAGGACAGCCGTATTCAAGAAGGACGGCTTCTACTTAAACGGAAAGAAGCTCCGCCTTGTGGGGCTCAACAGACACCAGAGCTACCCGTATGTGGGCTATGCGATGCCTAAGTCCGTTCAGGAGAACGATGCCGTCATACTCAAGAACGAGCTCTGTGTCAACGCGGTCAGAACCTCGCATTATACACAGTCACAGCATTTCATCAACAAATGTGACGAGCTCGGTCTGCTCGTGTTTACTGAGCTTCCGGGCTGGCAGTATGTGGGCGACGAGAACTGGAAGAGCATTGCCTGTGAGAGCGTTGCCGAGATGGTAAGACAGTACCGCAACCACCCTTCAATAATCATCTGGGGTGTCCGCATAAATGAGTCCGGCGATGACGATGTTTTCTACGAGAGAACCAACAAGATAGCACATTCGCTTGACCGCTCAAGAGCCACGGGCGGCGTCAGATGCTTTAAGAAGAGCCATCTGCTCGAGGACGTGTACACCTACAACGATTTCTCACATGTCGGGGACAATCCGGGCGTTGTGAAGAAATCCGAAGTCACACCTGATATGGAGAAGCCATATCTTATCTCCGAGTACGGCGGACATATGTACCCGACCAAGTCCTTCGACGATGAGGAGCACAGACTCTCACACGCCGTAAGACACGCAAGAGTTATAAATGATATGCTCGGTGAGGAGGATATCGCAGGCTGCTTTGGCTGGTGCATGAATGACTACAACACTCACAGGGATTTCGGAAGCGGCGACAGAATATGCTATCACGGCGTTATGGATATGTTCCGCAACCCTAAGGCGGCAGCCTATGTATATGCTAGCCAGGGTGACAAGGACGATGTCCTCTATGTCACCTCCTCGGTGGAGATAGGAGATCATCCGTCATGCACGGTCGCTGATTTCTATGTGTTCACCAACGCTGACAGCGTGCGCCTGTACAAGAATGAGCAGATGATACGCGAGTACACCCACGAGGATTCGCCGTTTACCAATATGGTTCACCCGCCAATCCTCATAAATGACCGAGTAGGAAATCTTCTCGAGACCAACGAAGGACTTCCTCACGAGACTGCCGAGGCATTAAAGGAGCTTATGTTTGCGATGGCTGACGAGGGCGGCGCGGACAACCTGTCGACAGCGCTAAGGCTCAAGAGAAGCTTCATTATGAAAACTTCGGGACTTGAACTGAAAGATATCAGCCGCATGTATGATACCTATGTAGGTAACTGGGGAGACCTCGCCACTACATACCGCTTCGAGGCAGTGAAAAACGGTGAGGTCATCGCAGTGGTAAAGAAACAGCCTATGACCTCCACAGACCTTGTCGTGAAGGTTGACAGGACAGCCCTTGCAGAGGGAGCGACCTACGACGCAGCCTGTGTCCGCATCGAGGCAGTCGACGAGAACGGAAACCGTCTGTACTACTGCAACGCACCTGTTGAGTTTGAGACGGAGGGTGCGGTTGATCTTATCGGATCGGGCATCGTATCACTCATAGGCGGCGCTGCCGGAACCTATGTCAAGACCACGGGCGTGAGCGGAAGCGGAAAGCTTACGATAAAGGCTCTCGGAAAGCAGCGTATGATAGAGTTTAATGTCAAATAGTGCGGAGGTTTGATATGACGGATGGGCAGGCTACACTAAAAAAATGGATTGATGAGAGCAGCTATATAGTGTTTTTCGGTGGAGCAGGTGTCTCCACCGAGAGCAATATACCTGATTTTCGAAGCACGGACGGTTTGTACAATCAGAAGTACAAGTATCCCCCGGAGACAATCTTAAGTCACAGCTTCTTTATGAGAAATCCTGAAGAGTTCTACGATTTTTACAGGGACAAGATGATTTATAAGGATGCGAAGCCTAACAAAGCCCACTATGCGCTTGCAAAGCTCGAGGAGCAGGGAAAGTTAAAGGCTGTAGTGACCCAGAACATCGACGGACTCCATCAGGCTGCCGGGAGCAGGGCTGTATATGAACTTCACGGTACCATAATGGAGAATTACTGTATGAGATGCGGCAGGGAGTATCCGCTTGAAGCCATCACGGACAGCAGAGGCATACCAAGATGCACCGTGAAGGACGCGACGGGCGGGGCATGCAATGGCATCATAAAGCCGAAGGTTGTGCTGTATGAGGAAGGGCTCGACGATGAGGTGGTAAGCGGTGCAATAGACCACATAAGAAGGGCTGACTTACTCATTATAGGGGGAACCTCACTCACAGTGTATCCGGCAGCGGGGCTTATCAGATATTTTTCAGGCAGACATATTGTGCTCATCAACAAGTCGGCCACCTCGAGCGACGGCATGGCAGATTTGATTATAAGAGATCCTATAGGCGAGACGCTCGGAGCGGTACTTTGTGAATAAAATATCATTAATTGATTATACAGTTATAATGTGCTACAATAATTATCAGCGAATTTTTTATGAAAAGGAGACTTAAATTATGGAAGTCAGACCGGGAGCTAATCCTAATGATGTAAAGAATTACGATACAGACAGATTAAGACATGATTTCTTAATTCAGGACGTATTCGTACCTGGCGAGATTAAGACAATCTACAGCCAGATTGACAGAATCATTGTCGGCTCAGCAACACCTACTGACAAAGCTCTCAAGCTTACAGCAGGGGACGAGCTCAGAGCAGCTTATTTCCTTGAGAGAAGAGAGATGGGCGTTATCAACATCGGCGGCAAGGGTTCAATAACCTTAGACGGTGTGAAGTATGATTTTGATTACAAGGACGGAATATATATCGGTATGGGAACGAAGGATATCATCTTCGAGAGCGCCGATGCTTCCAACCCTGCTAAGTTTTATTTCAACAGTGCTCCGGCACACAAGACATATCCTACAGTATTCATCAATCCTGAGAAGGATATCCTTCCTGAGAACAAGAAGGAGCTCGGCTGTCTTGAGAATGCTAACCACAGAACAATCCGCAAGTACATTCTTCCGGGACAGGTTGAGAGCTGTCAGCTTGAGATGGGTATGACCGCACTCGAGCCGGGCAGTGTATGGAACACAATGCCATGTCACACACATGACAGAAGAATGGAGGTTTATCTCTATTTCGAGGTTCCTGAGAACGATGTCGTATTCCACTATATGGGTGAGCCGACGCAGACAAGACATATCGTTATGAGAAATGAGGAGGCAGTTATCTCCCCAAGCTGGTCAATCCACTCAGCATCAGCTACACATGCATACACCTTTATCTGGGGCATGGTAGGCGAGAATCAGGATTTCGACGATATGGATGACGTAGATATGAAAGACCTTAGATAATAAGGATTTTCATGGCACATTGTGCTAATATATTACATAAAAAGGAGAATGAAAAATGTCAGTTAATTTTTCACTTGAAGGCAAAGTAGCTTTAGTTACAGGTGCTTCTTATGGTATCGGTTTTGCAATCGCTTCCGCATACGCTAAGGCAGGCGCAACAATCTGCTTCAACGATATTAAGCAGGAGTTAGTAGATAAGGGTCTTGCAGCATACAAGGAGCTCGGTATTGAGGCTCACGGTTATGTATGTGATGTTACCAACGAGGAGCAGGTTAATGCACTTGTTGCACAGATTGAGAAGGAAGTCGGCGTAATCGATATCCTTGTAAACAACGCAGGTATCATCAAGAGAATCCCTATGTGCGATATGACAGCAGCAGAGTTCAGACAGGTTATCGATGTTGACCTCAACGCTCCATTCATCGTATCAAAGGCAGTTATCCCTTCAATGATCAAGAAGGGTCATGGTAAGATTATAAACATCTGCTCCATGATGTCAGAGCTTGGCCGTGAGACTGTATCCGCATATGCAGCTGCAAAGGGTGGTCTCAAGATGCTCACAAAGAACATCTGCTCTGAGTACGGTCAGTACAACATTCAGTGTAACGGTATCGGACCTGGTTACATCGAGACACCTCAGACTGCACCTCTCCGTGAGAGACAGGCTGATGGTTCAAGACACCCATTCGATTCCTTCATCATCGCTAAGACACCTGCTGAGAGATGGCTTAAGCCTGAGGAGCTGGCAGGTCCTGCTGTATTCCTTGCATCTGATGCATCTGACGCAGTTAACGGACATATCCTCTATGTAGATGGCGGTATCCTTGCTTACATCGGCAAGCAGCCACAGTAAGAGGCATTGCACTTACACAACTGAATAAGAAGTTTGACTATGAAGCCGGGGCTTATATGCTCCGGCTTTTTGCATAGTTGGATTATTGGGTCAAAACATGCCAATTTAGTCTGTGAGTGTATAATGTGTTATATTTATGCACATCGACTCCGGTTGTACGAAGCAAGATGTTCTAAGAACAACTAAGCTTCTCACAAAAGTCGCGATATGCATAAACATAACACGTTATACACAATCAAATCTATAGAGCATGTTTTAACCTCCTAACCATAACAGTAAATTCCGTTGAAATTTTCTGTTATGTATCCGACATTCTGTGAGATGACTACATCTTTTCATGGTATGTGCCGATATAGAAAATATAAGTATAAGGACAGGGAGGTCAAAATATTATGAACACAGGTGCAGTTAATTACGGTTCGACTCTTGCTGCGGAGCAGACAGCTAAGACGGACAAGACGGCGCAGACAGAGAAGAAGGGCAAGGTTACGGGAAGAACGGTCGGCAAGCCTGAGCTTTCCGAGAAGGCAGCGAAGTACTATGAACAGCTTAAATCAAAATTCGGAAACATGGAATTTGTGCTCGTGAGTAAGGACATGAAGGAGCAGGCTGAGGCGAATGCCGCATCGTATGCCAATTCGTCAAAGACGGTTGTTCTCATCGATGAGGAGAAGATTGAAAAGATGGCTGAGGACGAGAAGTACCGTTCACAGTACGAGGGAATTATCTCGAATGCTGCGGCTAATTTGAGCCAGCTTCAGTCGGGATTGTCAAAGAGCAGCGGCGTGACATCATATGGCATTAAGGTAAATGACAACGGAACAGCTTCCTATTTTGCGGTTATAGACAAGTCGCTCGCCGCACAGAAGGAGCGCATCGAAAAGAAGGCTGAGAAGAAAGCGGAGGATAAGAAGGCTGCCGCTAAGAAGGAGAAAGAGGATAAGGCGGATAAGCTGAAGGATAAGAAAACCGAGGAGAGCTCGGACAGCAATAAGGTGACCGTCACGGCTTCATCGGTTGAGGAGCTTCTAAAGAAGATTAACGACGTCTACTATGAGACATTGAGCGATAATGTCATGACCGAGGACGAGAAGAAGGTCGGACAGCATTTTGATATGAATGTGTAGAGTGTCGGCTGTTTATAAAAAATGTGGGCTTTTGACTATACAAAAACCCACATTTTTTAGTGTCAATCAGTTCAATTATGCGTATTGTGTAAGCTCGACCTGTGTTCCGCCCGGTATCTCGACAACAGTATTATTGTTAACTGATATCCATACGCTCATCGAGTTAGGATTGTACACGAAACTTGAGTCGTAGGCATACACAAGACGCTTGGCAGCTTCCATATAGTTGACATACTCGATATTTGTAGCGTACCAGATATCGTCGCGTTTTCCAACCAGCTCACAGAACTTCTCCATAACTTCCCAGTTGTCATCACGCCCGAACTCGTAGCTGTGTCCCCAGACATACATCATGTATAAGTACTGTTTCTTTGATAGCGCGGCGAACTGTTCACCCAGCTCAAGCAGACGGTGATTGTGGTGGCAGGTAGCCTTCCACTCATACAGATTGTCAGGCAGTTCAAAACCGAAGGAGTCGCCGACTATTCTCGAATACTTGATGCCAAGCCCCGGGAGAAGTGCCTCAATCTCCTTCGAATAGGAGCCGTTAGGATATGAGAGACCCTGAACTGGGTGATGTGTAATTCTCTCAAGGTTGGCTCTGTCATCGCCGATTTCCCTCACGACCTCACTTAAAGGGCACCTTGCGATGGTAGGGTGTGTCAGCGTATGGCAGGCTATCTCATGCCCCTTGTAGAGCTCGGAAAACTCCTCGGGTTTAATTCTTATATCCTGTGAAAATAACCCGGAATTGATGTGAAAGGTTCCCTTAATTCCGTACTTATTGAATATCTGTATCAGCCTGCGGTCCTCCAATTTCCCGTCATCGTAGCTCATGGTAAGAACTTTGAACTTTCCACCCGGAAAGCAGATATAGGTTTTCATGCATTGTCTCCTTTATATAAAAAATGTCTGATTTGGATAATCTGTAAAAACTTAAATATGTTCATATTATACTAATTTTTCGGGAAAATGTAAACGCTTTCAGGCAAAAAATATATAACAAACCCGTTTTACATATTGAGCAATGAGAATTTACATGGTAAAATTATAAAAATCAGCCGGGTGCCAGAGGCACTAAGAAAAGAGGGTTTATATGGGAAGATTTGAGATAAAGGATAAGTTCTATCTTGACGGTGAGCCGTTCAAGGTGATATCGGGTTCATTTCACTATTTCAGGACGGTTAAGGAGTACTGGCAGGACAGGCTCGAGAAGCTCCTTGCGATGGGCTGCAACACGGTGGAGACCTACATTCTGTGGAATGTGCATGAGCCTAAGAAGGGCTGCTTCGAGTTCGACGGCATGAAGGATGTTGTCGGCTTCGTAAGGCTTGCACAGAAGCTGGGACTCTATGTTATACTGCGTCCATCGCCGTACATATGTGCCGAGTGGGAATTCGGAGGGCTTCCGGCATGGCTGCTCGCCGAGGACGGCATGAGGCTGAGAGTCAATTATGCACCTTATATGAAACATATAAGGGAATACTATTCGGTGCTCCTGCCCATGCTTACGCCGCTGCTGCTCGACAATGGCGGGCCTGTAATAATGATGCAGATTGAGAATGAGTACGGCTATTTTGCGACGGACTCCTCCTACCTTAATGCTATGAAGGATATCATGACAGAGTACGGCATAACCTGTCCGTTCATAACCTCCGACGGTCCTTACCGTGAGAGCATGAACGCAGGCTGCATCGACGGTGTGCTGCCGACGGGCAACTTCGGCTCTAAGACACAGGAACGCTTTGATGTGCTAAAGGACTATACGAAGGGCGGTCCACTTATGTGTGCCGAGTTCTGGGTCGGCTGGTTTGACCACTGGGGCAACGGCGGACATATGAAAGGCAATCTTGAGGAGAATGTGCGCGACTTCGACAAGATGCTTGAGCTCGGCAACGCGAATATTTACATGTTCGAGGGCGGAACGAATTTCGGCTTTATGAACGGCTCGAACTACTACGATGAGCTGACACCCGATGTGACGTCGTACGATTACGACGCAGTTCTCACCGAGGACGGACAGCTCACCGAGAAATACCGCCGTTTTAAGGAGGTTATAGCAAAGTACAGGGACATACCGGACGCTAAGTTCTCGATGGACATTAAGCGCAGGGCTTATGGCAGGCTTAAGGCAGACGGAAAGGTAAGCCTTTTCTCCGTGATAGATGATTTGAGCGAACCTGTCTTTTCGATATATACGCAGTCTATGGAGAAACTAGGTCAGAGCTATGGCTATATTCTCTACCATTCGACACTTGACACTGAGGAGAATATCGAGCGCATCAAGCTGTGGAAGGCAAACGACAGAGCCAATATATTCATAGACGGAAAGCACTACGCGACGCTCTATGACAGGGAGCTGCTCGAGGAGTGTAAGAACACGGTCTCCGACGTGAGGGGGAAGGACATTGATATCCTCGTCGAGAATATGGGGCGCGTCAATTTCGGACCGTACCTCGAGCTTCAGCGAAAGGGTATAGACCACTGCGTTCAGATTAACGGACATATGCACAACAACTGGAAGCAGTACACACTCCCGCTCGACAACGTGGAAAAACTTGATTTTAATAAGGAATACATTGAGGGAACGCCTGCCTTTTTCAGATTTGAGCTGGAAGTGGACGAATGTGAGGACACCTTCCTCGATTTTAGCGGCTGGGGAAAGGGCTGTGTGTTTGTAAACGGATTTAATATAGGAAGATTTTGGAAAATAGGACCGCAGAGGAGACTCTATATCCCGGCACCGCTCCTCAGAAAAGGTAAAAACGAGATAATCATATTTGAGACAGATGGCGAGAGGGCTGATCACATCACGCTCTGTGATGAGCCTGAGCTGGGATAATTATTTTCAGTACAATGGCAAAAAGGCTTGCATTTTCAAAATCCTTACATTATAATGCCATGTGGGTTTGCCGTGAATAATCGGCAAAAGACGGAATTATACGAATATTAAGTGAGGAAAAGTAAAATGCTAAAGAAATTTTTTAAGACCTTCGTTCCGGCAGTCTACTCAGGACTCTGCATCGGAATAGGCGGAATGGTGTATCTCAACTGTGAGAATAAGGTGGTAGGAGCCTTCATGTTCTGTATCGGACTTCTCACAATACTTTTGTTTGGGTTCAATCTCTACACGGGCAAGGTTGGCTATATCTGCCAGAATAAGCCTGCTTACATAGGACAGGTTGCCATCGTATGGCTCGGCAACTTCACCGGAACAGCTATCATGGCTGGTCTGTGCAAGCTTACAAGAAACGCTGACAAGCTCACACAAACATGTCAGGGCATGGTGGAGACGAAGTTGAATGACAGCCTTTTAAATCTTTTCGTGCTCGCAATTTTCTGCGGAATGCTCATGTTCATAGCCGTAGATACCTATAAGCACCACTATGAGAAGAAGGATACCATGGTTACGGTTGTCGCAATACTTGGTGTTGTGGTATTCATACTTGCAGGCTTCGAGCACTGCATAGCTGACATGTTCTACTTCACACTTGCAGGAGCTTTCCCTAAGGCATTCCCCGCGCTCATTGTGATGACGCTCGGGAATGCGGTCGGCGGCAATCTTATTCCGCTCGGACAGAACATAATGAAGAAGCTCAATGATTAATTTGAAGCCGATTATTCATTATAAGCGTTCCTGATACATATATTTCATATAAGTTAAGCTATGCGGAGCTTGTATGAGAACATTTATAACAAAAATATTCAGTATTACAATGGCATTACTTATCTTTGCTGCGTCTGCGTCAGACATTGCGTATGCATCGATGGGTAGTGCCGTTTTGCCGCTCAGGGACAACGAGCTGTATGCGCTGTCCGCCTGTCTTATGGACGCCGACAGCGGACGCGTATTATATGGAAAAAATGTTGATGAGGTGCGCGCCATGGCGAGCACAACGAAGATAATGACTCTGGTCATTGCACTTGAATACGGGAATGCAGATGATATCGTCACCATCTCGCCGTATGCGACATCAATGCCCGATGTTCAGCTCAATGTCAGGGCTGGGGAGCAATACCGGCTTGGGGATCTGTGCTATGCGATGATGCTCGAGTCGTTCAACGATGTGGCGGTGGCAATAGCTGAACATGTGGGGGAGGGCTGTATGGCGCAAAGGCAGGAGACTGGGGTGGAAAATGAGCAGAAGCAGGACATTGTCACCGCCGACAAGCGCAGCTACGACGAAAGCAGGCAGTATGTCTCCGCGTTTGCCGGGCTTATGAATGAGAAAGCAGCAGAGCTTGGCTGCGAAAATACATATTTTATAACCCCAAACGGTCTTGATGCCGAGGACGAGAACGGAAAACACTCGACAACAGCAAGGGAGCTTGCACTCATAGCCTCTTATGCGGTAAAAAATGAGAGGTTTAACGAGATTACCGGAACGAAGCAGTATTCCTTTGGCGAGCTGAACGGTAAGAGAAGCTGCAGCGCATACAATAAAGATGCATTCCTAAACCAGATGAGCGGTGCCTTCGGCATAAAGACGGGATTTACCGGAGACGCGGGCTACTGCTTTGTCGGTGCGCTGAAAAGTGACGGCAGAACCTTCATATCGGTGGTGCTCGGCAGCGGCTGGCCCTCGAACCGCACCTACAAGTGGAAGGATACGCGAAAGCTCATGGAGTATGGCATCAACAGCTTTTTTGAGCGGATTGTTTTCACCACAGTCGAGGAGTATAAGACGGTGAAGGTCACGGACGGAACAGGTGACAGCACGGAAAGCAGGATAGACGGCAGCCTGTCGATGCTGCTAAGCGACACTGACGAGGTGAAGGTCGTATATGAGCTTGAGGACAGCGTGAATGCTCCGGTCGATATCGGTGACGAGCTCGGAAAAGCCATTGTGTATGTCAACGGTGAGCGCATTGCCGTGTTCCCGATTACGGCTACGACAGCCGTTGAGAGGGTTAGCTACAGATGGTACTTAGACAAACTTTTAGATTTGCTCTGCCTATGAAATGTAAATACTTACATTCCGGGAAAGAAATGGCAAATAAAATGATTATATATGCGTATAAATTAAAATTATGCTTGATAATTTGCGACTTTCGTACTACAATAACATCTGGTGTAAATTGAATAAATTTTCCAAAATACGTTTATGGAGGGCTGAAAAATGAGCAACACAGCACAGGTATCAGCAAGCAAGAGAATAGAAGCACTGCTTGATGATAACAGTTTTGTTGAAATCGGTGGCCTTGTAACTGCAAGAAATACTGATTTTAACTTGAGCGACAACGCAACACCTGCAGACGGCGTTATCACAGGTTATGGCGTTATCAACGGAAGTCTTGTGTATGTATACAGCCAGGATGCTACCGTACTCGGTGGTTCAATAGGTGAGATGCATGCCAAGAAGATTGCTAATCTTTATGATTTAGCACTTAAAATGGGAGCACCGGTTATCGGTCTTGTAGACTGTGCCGGATTAAGATTACAGGAGGCAACAGATGCACTCAACGGCTTTGGCCAGATATATGCCAAGCAGGTTGAGGCTTCAGGAGTTATCCCTCAGATTACGGCTGTCTTTGGCACATGCGGCGGTGGTATGGCAGTAGTTCCTACCCTTACAGACTTCACATTCATGGAAGAGAAGTCCGCTAAGCTTTTCGTCAACAGCCCTAATGCACTTGACGGCAACTATACTTCCAAGCTTGACACGGCTTCTGCCAAGTTCCAGAGCGAAGAGGCAGGCATAGTTGATGTCACAGGTGACGAGGCTACAGTACTTGAGCAGATAAGACAGTTAGTTTCACTCCTTCCTGCCAACAACGAGGACGTTGCCGAGGACGAGTGCACAGACGACCTTAACAGAGTAAGCGACACAATCGCAAACGCAGTAGGCGACACATCAATCGCACTTGCCGATCTTGCAGATAACAATGTGTTCTTCGAGGTTAAGAGAAACTACGCTAAGGACATGGTAACAGGCTTAATTAAGCTCAACGGTCTTACTGTTGGTGCGGTGGCTAACAGAACAGTTGTATATGATGAGGATATGAAGGAGGTTGCCAAGTTTGATGCTGTATTATCTCCTGAGGGCTGTGAGAAGGCAGCAGAGTTTGTTAACTTCTGTGACTCCTTCAACATTCCTGTCCTTTCTCTTACAAATGTTAAGGGCTACAAGGCTACAGTATGTGCAGAGAAGCACATCGCAAAGGCAGCAGCCAAGCTTACATATGCATTCGCAAATGCAACAGTTCCTAAGGTTAATGTGGTTATCGGCGAGGCTTTCGGAAGCGCTTATGTCGCTATGAATTCCAAGTCAATCGGTGCCGACATGACATTCGCATGGGACAGCGCAAGCATCGGTATGATGGACGCCAACATGGCAGCCAAGATTATGTATGCTGATAAGCCTGAGGTTATCTCCGAGAAGGCTTCTGAGTATGCAGCACTTCAGACAAGCGCAGTATCAGCAGCTAAGAGAGGATACGTTGATTCAATCATCGCTCCTGCCGATACAAGAAAGTATGTCATTGGTGCATTCGAGATGTTATACAGCAAGAAGGAAGACCGTCCAAGCAAGAAGCATGGCACGGTTTAATACGAGGTGACATGTATGATAATTTGCAGCGCAATTTCAGATGCGGGTATCAATACAGTAATTTGTCTCGTTGTTGTATTCGCGGTACTTATCTTTATCTCCTTCTTAATAAGCCTTTTCAAGTACATTCCTAAGCTTGAGGCATTGTTTACCAGGAAGGACGCAAAGACAGAGCTTGCAGAGAACGCAGTTGTGAACACGGTATCACAGATTGAGGTCAAGGAAGAGGAAGAAGAGCTTTCAGACGATCTTGAGCTTGTGGCTGTCATCACAGCAGCTATTGCAGCTTCAGCCGGAACTTCGACAGACGGATTTGTAGTCCGCTCAATCAGAAGATCAAATAACAGTAAATGGGCTAAATAATGCCTGATTTAGGAGGATTAACATGAAGAATTATACAATCACAGTAAACGGTAATGTGTATGATGTTACAGTAGAAGAGGGTGGCGCAGGCAGCACTCCTGTCGCAGCTCCAAAGGCAGCTCCTAAGGCTGCTCCAAAGGCTGCCGCAGCACCTAAGGCAGCAGCTCCTGCCGGTGCAGGCGCAGTTAAGATTACAGCTCCGATGCCGGGCAAGATTGTTGCAGTTAAGGCTAACGCCGGCGCAGCAGTTAAGAAGGGACAGGTTATCCTTGTTCTTGAGGCAATGAAGATGGAGAACGACGTAGTCGCTCCTCAGGACGGAACACTTGCAAGCGTTGACGTTGCAACAGGTGCTTCCGTAGAGGCTGGTTCCGTATTAGCTACAATGAACTAATAAACAAAACCACGGAGAGGAATAAAGATGGAAATCATTACAGAAACATTAGTCAACCTGCTTAACCAGACAGGATTCATGACATTGTCCTACAAGAACTTTATAATGGTTGCAGTGGCATTGTTCTTCCTTTATCTGGCAATTAAGAAGGGTTATGAACCGCTTCTCCTTGTCCCGATTTCATTTGGTATGCTCCTTGTTAACCTTTTCCCTGACATTATGATGACAGTTGAAGAGGCTAAGGCTTCCGGAAGTCAGGCAGCAGGTCTTTTACATTACTTTTATTTACTTGACGAGTGGAGCATCCTGCCATCACTTATTTTCATGGGTGTAGGTGCTATGACCGATTTCGGACCACTCATTGCAAATCCTAAGAGCTTCCTCTTAGGTGCAGCCGCACAGTGTGGTATTTTCAGTGCATACTTCCTTGCTATCCTTTTAGGATTTAATGGTATGGCAGCCGCAGCTATCTCCATCATTGGTGGTGCTGACGGTCCTACCTCCATTTTCCTTGCAGGTAAGCTCGGACAGACAGAGCTCATGGGACCTATCGCCGTAGCAGCGTACTCCTATATGTCTCTCGTGCCTATCATTCAGCCGCCTATCATGAAGCTTCTTACAACAGAGAAGGAGCGTAAGATTAAGATGGAGCAGCTTCGTCCTGTATCAAAGCTTGAGAAGATTCTCTTCCCAATCGTTGTTACAATCGTAGTTGTCCTTATTCTTCCTTCAACAGCACCTCTTATCGGTATGCTTATGCTCGGTAACCTCTTCAAGGAGAGCGGTGTTGTTAAGCAGCTCGCTGAGACAGCTTCCAACGCACTTATGTACATCGTAGTTATCATTCTCGGTACATCAGTAGGTGCTACAACAAGCGCTGAGGCATTCTTAAAGGCTGATACACTCAAGATTGTCGTACTCGGTCTTGTTGCATTTGCTGTAGGTACTGCAGCCGGCGTACTGTTCGGTAAGCTTATGTGCCTCGCAACCAAGGGCAAGGTTAACCCGCTCATCGGTTCAGCAGGTGTATCTGCCGTTCCAATGGCAGCCAGAGTATCACAGAAGGTTGGAGCAGAAGCTGACCCAACTAACTTCTTACTCATGCACGCTATGGGACCTAATGTTGCCGGTGTTATCGGTACAGCCGTAGTAGCCGGAACATTCATGGCGATATTCGGAGTTTAAGCTCATTTCAAAGCGGAGCTAAAATGACTGCTTGCAGTCACTTTTAGCTATGCTTTAGAAATGGCAACAGCGATGAGCAAGGAGGTCGCAAGACCGGATTGCGAATTGGTGTTGTAAAATTGCGGAGCAATTTGGGCTTAAACAATTAAGCCAGATTGCAATTTTCAGGGCTTAAACGTGTTGAGCCGTATTGCAAAGCAATTTGGCTTATACGATTAGTTATAAACAATTTTCAGGAGGAAAATAAAATGGCAGAAAAGAAACCAGTTCAGATAGTTGAAACTGTTTTGCGTGATGCTCATCAGTCACTTATTGCCACCAGAATGTCTACAGAGCAGATGCTTCCTATCATCGACAAGATGGATAAGGTTGGGTACTATGCTCTAGAGTGCTGGGGCGGTGCTACCTTTGATGCATGTTTAAGATTTTTAAAGGAAGACCCATGGATGAGACTTCGTAAGCTCAGAGATGGCTTCAAGAACACAAAGCTTCAGATGTTATTCCGTGGACAGAATATCCTCGGTTATCGTCCATACGCAGATGACGTTGTAGAGTACTTCGTAAAGAAGTCCGCTGCCAACGGTA
>CAMEEX010000030.1 GCA_945915235.1 uncultured Clostridia bacterium
GAACAAATTCAATCTTTAACTGCATTCCCATTCCGGAAGCGAGGCGCTTTAAAAGCTTTAATGATGGATTTTTTGTCCCATTTTCCAACTTACTAATATCAGCCTGATTAATTCCGGTGCGAGCGGCTAATTCCTTCTGAGTCAGATTTTGTGAAATTCTTGTATCTATCATAGCACGAATGACGTCCATTTCAGGCTGGCTGTCGTCCCATTCCTTCCTAAATTCCGGGTCTTTTAATTGTTCATTTAAAAGTTCTCTAAACTCACTCATTATTTACCATTCCTTTCCAGAAAATCTTTTCGATATTTTTTTGCAAGAGCAATTTCACTCGGCGGTGTTTTTTGAGTTTTTTTAGTGAAGCCATTTGTTAATATTATACGTCCCTCATAATAGAAAAAATACAATACTCTTGAAATATCACTTCATACCTTTGCACGCAGCTCGAATATACCATCATTAAGCGGCTTGCTGTATGGTTCCCTTAAATTATTTCCGTAGTCCTCCAAAATGTCAACCAGACCAAAAAGTTTTGCTCTCATCTTGGTATCCTGTGATAAGAGAAAGTCCTTTGCCGGCTTTTCTCCGGTATCTGTTTCATAAAACTCTGCTTTAAATTTACCCACAAAAAATTCCCCTCCAATGTATCTTTTATACAATATAATATGGTATTTTTACCATATTGTCAAGCGCTGAAAATATAAAGATTTTTGTTTACACCTTTCTGAATAATAATTCCCCCACCCGCCAATAATAAGGATACGGATTGCCTTTAAGCATGAGTGCGGGCGAGGTTGTGCCCTGCGAAAATCATGTGTGGAGAATTTCTGTATCTTTATTATTTTTTTGGAGGAAATTTCATCATGGTATTAAAGGAAAAAGAGCGTACAGTAATCGAGGACTTGCAGACACAGGAGAAGAGCTGTGTGGAAAAATACACAAAGTATGCCACACAGGCAAAGGACCCGGAGCTCAAAAAGCTTTTTAAGACCTTGAAGGACAAGGAGCAGGAGCACTATGACTCGTTAAGCAAGGTGCTCTCGGGAACGGTGCCGGAGTGCAACTGCAATGACTCCGACGGGCGCGATTACCAGCCGAAAGCCACCTATACATCGATGACCGACTCGGAGGACAAGAAAAACGATGCGTTTCTTGCCACGGACTGCATAGGCACCGAGAAGCTGGTATCAGGCACCTACAATAACGAGGTCTTTGCATTCGGTGACAGCAGCCTAAGAAAGCTTTTGGCGGACATTCAGGTGGAGGAGCAGAACCACGCGGAGATGCTCTATAAGTACAAGGTCGCTAATGCGATGGCTTAACAGTGTGAAAAGAAGTACGCTGATTAAAATATTCTAAGTTTCACAGTGAAAAAGAACAGCTAAATCAGTAAAATATATAGATTAAAATGTTCTAAATTTCACACAAGAAAAGAATATTTAACTCAGCAAAATACGCCGTTTAAAATATTCTAAGTTTTACACTGGAAAAAAGCATCTAAGACAGTAAAATACACCACCTAATATATATTACAGTTTCACACAATAAAAGCATCGTACAGAAAACATTGTACGGTGCTTTTTTGTATAAATCGTAAAACCAGGGTGTCAAAACATGCTATATAACTTTGATTGTGTATAACGTGTTGTATTTATGCATATCGCGGCTTTTGTGAGAAGCCTAGTTGTTCTTAGGACTCTGCTTATTACCCAGCCAAAAGCAGCACGGAGGCTGCTTTAGAAGCAATGCATACACGGACGTATGCTTTGCTTCGGTGGCGCATATATAGAAAACCTTCCCCAGAGTTCTTAGAACACCTTGCTTAGAACAACTGAGCCGATATGCATAAATACAACACGTTATACATTCGCAACCTAAATCAGCATATTTTGACACCCGAACCTATCAATAACAATTCTCTTATAAAGTGATATTGTTGCTCCTTACATATTCCCCAATCTTCATGTCACTGCCGAGAATGTGGTTCGTGAGCCAGCCGACGAGAAAATTGATGAGGTCGAGCAGGTATGCCTGCTGGTCGTTGTCGATGTTGTCGAGAGTGTCAAGGTCGATATCCACGAGGCGTTCGACAAATGCTGCGTGGGCGTGCTTCTGAGCCTCGAGTCCCGGGTAGCCTATGCGCTCCATGAGAGCCTCCTCGTCGTGGAAATGAAACTCGGTGTAATCTCTGAGCTTTGCGAGGAGCTCCATAATCTTGTCGTACTTGTCATGGAGAAGCTCGGTGCAGATAAGGTCGTTGGTCTCCTTTATGATTTCAAAGAGGGTGCGGTGTTCGTCGTCGACAAGCTCAATGCCTGTCTTAAAACGGTCGGTAAATGCAAACGGGTCGTTAGACTCCATTTTTCCTATCATCATATCGCTGCTGAGGATATGTCGGTAGAGCCAGCGGACGAGGTATTTTAGGAGCTCGTTGAGGGAGTCCTTCGCAGCCTCGGGAGATGTCGTGTCGAGCTTGAAGGAATTAATCTTCTCGGCAAAAGCGGCATGCTCGCGCTTCTGGAGTCTCAGCTCAGGGTCGTGTATGCGCTCCATATATGCCTCCTCGTGGGCAAAATGATTTATGGCGTAGTCCTTGAGCTTTGAGACAAGGTTCTTTGAGACAGCGGTGACATCAGCGCTCTCGGCGACCATCGCGATGGACTCGTTGAGCAGCGAGAACAACTGTCTGTGCTCGTTATCTATCTCTTCAATATGTATTAAGCAGTCATCTGTAAATTCGTACATAGCAATACTCCTTCCGTAAAAATAAATAATGATTATTGTTTTATTATAGTGCCTTTAGTTCTTTTATTCAAGCCATAATTGTTGGGTTCCCGCCGGGAAACAGATACCTGAAACAGATATAATCGAGCAAAATAGTGGGAATTAACACTTGAAATTCGCGGCGTGAGGAATTATAGTAGTCTGTACAGAACATGGAAGGAATGATGGTTTTGAATAAGCTTGAGGAAAAATTGGAGGAGAGACTTCAGACCTCGGAGACCTTTTTGCTCAGTTCGGTGCTTGCCTTTTCGGGTGGCTTTCAGGACGCCTACACCTATAATGTGAGGGACAGGGTGTTCTCGAATGCTCAGACGGGAAATGTTGTGTTGATGAGCCAGAACCTTATGATGGGGGATTTCGCGGCGGCTGTCAAGTATCTGCTTCCCGTGCTGGCGTTTGCGGCGGGAGTGCTGCTTGCGGAGCAGATTGAACACAGGTATAAGCACTCTGAGAGGATACATTGGAGACAGATTATAGTTATGGTGGAGATAGTTCTGCTGTTTATTGTAGGTTTTCTGCCTGCTTCCTGCAATATGGCGGCGACGATAGTGGTGTCACTTGCCTGCTCGATGCAGGTTCAGACCTTCAGGAAGGTCAAGGGCTACAGCTATGCGAGCACGATGTGCATAGGAAATTTAAGAAGCGGCACCGAGAGCCTTTCCGTTTATATAAGGGAAAAACAGCCGGGGGCGCTTAAGAAAGCACTGCACTATTATGGAATAATCGTTATTTTTGCCATCGGCGCGGGGATTGGCGGCGTGTGCTCGGGATTTATCGGGATACATTCCATATGGGTATCATGCGTGATGCTTGTGATTGCGGGACTTATGATGATTAAGTAAATTTTTCTTTTTTTGGGAGGTAGTGTGAAAAATACATCTAAGACAGTAAAAGACACTGTCTAAGATGTATTAAGGTTTCGCACAGGAAAAACGTAAAAAGCACGTTTTTCATTACTATTTGAGTCACTGCAAAAGCAGTGACATGGAGGTTTAGTATGCTTACACAGTTTTCAAGAACGGAGCTTCTGCTTGGCAAGGAAGCTATGGAGAAGCTCAAAAATTCAAGAGTTGCGGTATTTGGTATAGGCGGAGTAGGCGGCTATGTGTGCGAGGCGCTGGTAAGAAGCGGAGTCGGCGCATTTGACCTGATAGATGACGACAAGGTGTGCCTGACGAACTTAAACCGCCAGATTATAGCCACTAGAAAGACTGTCGGAAAATACAAGGCGGATGTTATGCAGGAGAGAATTCTTGAGATTAACCCGCAGGCGGATGTGAGGGTACACAAGTGCTTCTTCCTGCCTGAAAATGCGGCGGATTTTCCGTTTGAAGAGTATGATTATATAGTTGACGCAGTCGACACGGTGACAGCGAAGATAAGCCTTGTGATGAAGGCGCAGGAGCTGAACATCCCGATAATAAGCAGCATGGGAGCCGGAAATAAGCTCGACGGAAGCATGTTCCGCGTTGCCGACATATACAAGACGAAGGTGTGTCCGCTTGCGAAGGTGATGCGTAGGGAGTTAAAAAAGCGCGGTGTGAAGAAACTTAAGGTCGTGTACTCCGAGGAGCAGCCTACAAGACCTATCGAGGACATGGCGATAAGCTGTCGAACCAACTGCATATGCCCTCCGGGTGCAAAGCATAAGTGTACGGAGCGCAGGGACATTCCGGGCAGTGTGGCTTTCGTGCCGTCGGTTGCGGGACTTATAATCGCGGGAGAGGTTGTGAAGGATCTCTGCAGGAAATAATTTTTTATATAAGAGATGTTGAGGTCAAATAGGCATATTTATGTTTGAACGTATACCGGAATGTATTTATGCATATCGGCTCCGATTGTACGAAGTAAGATGTTCTAAGGACTCTGATAAATGTGTTTTTTATATTTGACCTCAACATCATAATAAAATTTTTGGACATTGGAGGAAATAGTGTGAAAAATAAGCTTGATAGCTTATTTTTCACACATGCAATTTGTTTCTGAGCGAAAACAAATTGCTTTGATGGCAGATGAGAAATTGCCTGCGCGAATTTCTCATCGCCTCCTCGCGATAAATCGCTCGGAAATGAGGATTAGTATGACAAGGGACGAGGCATGGGAGTTATTAAAGGAGTTTAACAAGGACGAGTTCCATCTTGAGCACGCGGAGATCGTCGGAAAGACGATGAGATATTTTGCGGAGAAGCTCGGGTATGGGGACGAGGCGGATTTCTGGGAGATTGTCGGTATACTTCACGACCTTGATTTTGAGATGTATCCGCAGGAGCATTGCATAAAGAGCCAGGAGATTATGCGTGAGCGCGGTGTTGACGAGAGAATAATTCATGCCACGGCGAGCCATGGATATGCGATAACGGTCGACATCAAGCCGGAGCACGAGATGGAGAAGGTGCTCTACGCCGTGGACGAGCTCACGGGGCTTATCGGCGCGGTTGTGATTATGCGCCCTTCTAAGAGTGTGCAGGATTTGGAACTCAAATCCGTCAAGAAAAAGTATAAGAGCAAGGGCTTTGCGGCAGGGTGCTCAAGAGAGGTTATCGAGAGGGGAGCCGACATGCTCGGCTGGAGCCTTGACGAGCTTATCGAGAGAACCATTGAGGCGCTCAGAACCTTCCGCGATTAGTGAAAGGGAAATAGTATTATGGAAAATAAAAGTATTCTCATAAAAGATACTACAAAGGAGGAGCGCATTGCTCTTATAAAGCAGTGGATACCTGACGACGACGGGCTTAACGACTGCGACATGGATTTGTGGGATATCTACGATGACTATATAAAAGGAGTCCGTGAAGTAGCAGAGATTAACGCCGCAATGAGTGGTACATTTATGACGGAAGAGGACCTGAACAGAAGATAAAAATTGTCTATTTTGACATTTGACAAAATATATAACGTGAGTATAATTTTTGGTAGCACTGAAATTGGTGCTACCAATTTTTTACAAAGATTAGGGGCAAAACATGCTAATTCAGTCTATGAGTGTATAACATGTTATATTTATGCACATCGGCTCAGGTTGCTCGAAGCAAGATGTTCTAAGGACTCTGATGTACAATTTATAAACGCACGCCACCGTTGCAAAACCAGCCCTCCGTGGCTGTTTGCAACTCAGTCAGCATCCATGCTGACTGTGGCTTGGTAATTAAACAGAGTCCTAAGAACATCTAAGCTTCTCACAAAAGTCGCGATATGCATAAATATAACACGTTATACACAATTAAAGCTATAGAGCATGTTTTGATTTCTAATCCTATTATATAAAAATAAATATACCTTGAAAGGACAAATTTACATGAAGTACTTACACCAGTTTATGATAATTATTGGAATTACATTTGTCGGTGAGCTGTTAAAATATATGCTCCCGCTGCCTATCCCGGCGAGCATATACGGGATGGTGATTATGTTTATCGGGCTTATGACGGGCTTTATAAAGCTCGATGCGGTAAAGGACGTCGGCAAGTTCCTGATTGAGATTATGCCCGTGATGTTCATTCCTGCCGGTGTGGGTCTCATGTCGTCGTGGAGCGTGTTGAAGCCGCTCTTACTTCCGGTCAGCATCATAACGGTGGTAACGATAATAACGGTCATGGGCGCAGCGGGAAGAAGTTCCCAGTGGGTGATAAGAAGGGACAGAAAGCGCGCTGAGAAAAAGATAAATGAGAAGGCGCATTGCTAAGTGCAGAGGAAGGTGCAAAGATGACAGAGTTTCTTGAAGATTCATTGTTCGCAGGCGTCACGATAAGCCTGCTCGCGTATATATTGGGATATTTTCTCAAGAAAAAATTTAAGTTCGGATTTTTAAATCCGCTTTTAATATCAATCGCAGCGACGATAATAGTGCTTGTTGTCGCAGATGTCGACTATGAGGTGTACAACAAGGGTGCCTCATATATAAGCTGGTTCCTGACACCGGCTACGGTTTGCCTTGCTATTCCGCTGTATGAGCAGTGGCAGCTCCTGAAGGATAACTTTAAGGCGGTGATTTGCGGAATAGTGTCGGGTGTTATCACGAGCCTTGTCACGGTATTCGTGCTCGCAAAGCTTATGGGGCTTTCACATGAGGAGTATGTGACATTGCTTCCAAAGTCGATAACGACGGCTATCGGAATGGGCGTGTCGGACGAGCTTGGCGGATATGTCACGATAACGGTCGCGGTTATTGTGGTTACGGGAGTTCTCGGAAATATTTTCGGAGAGCTTATCTGCAAGCTGTTCAGGATAACGGAGCCGATTTCAAAGGGGCTTGCACTCGGAAGTGCATCACATGCCATCGGAACCGCGAAGGCTATGGAGCTCGGCGAGGTAGAGGGTGCGATGAGCAGCCTTGCGATTGCCGTTGCGGGAGTGCTCACGGTGCTCGGCGCGACGATATTTTCCTATTTTATATAGAAGATTTATATGGAAGTTGACAGCGCGTTGCGGGATAGACCGCAGGCATCAATGTAACGGATGACAGGAGGAACGGCATGCCGGACAATGAAAGCAGCACTCAGGAATACACGAAGGCTATTGATTATATATATGAGCTTATGAGCAACGGTACGCTTGAAATCGGCAGCAGACTCCCGACGGAGCGCGCCATCGCGCAGACGCTCGGCATAGGGCGCAATTCCATAAGGGAGGCGCTCAGTATTCTTCACGGAATGGGCATAATCGAGAGAAAACAGGGCTCGGGGAACTATATATCCGGCGACGCGGGCAAATCGATAAGTCAGATAATTCTTATGATGCTCACGCTCAGACGCATAAGCGATGATGATATATGCGAATTTCGCCGCATTATGGAAAAGACGGTGTGCAGCGCGATATTAAAAAACGGGATATCGGCGGAGCACGCGAAGAAGCTTAAAGACTGCATTGACGAGCTCGAGGCAATTCAGGGAGAACAGGCAGACGACGAGGAAGTGCTTGGCAGGCTCGCCGCAGCGGATGACCGTTTTCACAATGAACTTATAAACGCTGCCGATAACAGCCTTATGGCTGTGATTATGGCTGCAGTGACACAGGTTTACAGCGGGTTCATAGAGCAGGCGGTATACAGCGCGGACGCGTCGGTGAGGGAAAAGCTTATGGAATGTCACAGGGATATATGCACCGGGATAATCAACTCTGATGCTCCGATGGTAGAGGCAGCGGTAGACAGGCATTATGATTTGGTAAAGTGAAAGTGTGGAAATCCATCATTGCAAAGCAGTGAGTGGAATTAATATGGCAAAGAAATAGTAAATATTTCATAGAAAAATTTAGTTGATTAAATTGCTAAAGTGATATACAATCATAGTAAAAAATTAAAAACAAGAGAGGATATCACATGCTACAGGAAATCAACGGGATACTTACATGGCTTGACGACGTTGTCTGGGGAGTGCCGCTCATGGTGCTCATTCTTGCGGGAGGAATTTATCTGACAGTCAGAATGGGGCTTCTCCAGATAAGGAAGCTTCCGCTTGCCCTAAAGTGGATGGTTAAGAATGAGGAGGACGGACATGGAGAGGTGACCTCCTTCGGAGCGCTGTGTACTGCATTGTCCGCAACTATCGGAACGGGTAACATCGTGGGTGTCGCCACGGCAATATGTGCGGGAGGTCCGGGAGCACTTTTCTGGATGGAGATTGCCGCTTTCTTCGGAATGGCGACGAAGTACGCTGAGGGACTTCTTGCGGTGAAGTACCGTGTTGTCGATGAGAAACACCATTCACTTGGCGGACCTTTTTATTACATAGAGAGAGGAATGGGAAAGAAGTGGAAGTGGCTTGCGTGCCTGTTCGCTTTCTTCGGCGTGTGTGTAGGTCTCTTTGGAATAGGTACATTTTCGCAGGTGAACGGTATCGCCTCGGCGGTAAAGAATTTTTTTGACCCGGAGACAGCACATGCCGTCACGATACCGGGAATAGGTACATACTCGTGGACGGTTGTAATTGCCTCACTTGTGCTCAGCCTCTGTGTGGCCCTCGTGTTAATCGGTGGAATTAAGAGAATTGCGAATGTATCCCAGGTCGTTGTGCCGTTCATGGCAGTGATATATGTGATTATCAGCGTACTGCTTCTTGTATGCAACGTGACCCAAATTCCGGCTGCATTTGTGACCATAGTCAAGGGTGCATTCAAACCGCAGGCTGTCACGGGAGGAATTGTCGGAAGTGTGATAGTTGCGATGCAGAGCGGTATCGCAAGAGGAATTTTCTCTAATGAGGCAGGACTCGGTTCAGCGCCTATCGCGGCTGCGGCAGCCAAGACAAAGGAGCCTGTGAGACAGGGACTTGTGTCCATGACAGGTACCTTTATTGATACCATAATAATATGTACCATGACCGGACTTGCAATCGTTATCACAGGAGCATGGCAGGTTGACGGTCTTGAGGGAGTTGCAGTGACAACCTACGCCTTCAACAATGGACTTCCTATTCCACAGGTTGTATCCTCGTTCCTTCTCATGCTCTGCCTTGTGTTCTTTGCGTTTACGACTATACTCGGTTGGGACTACTATTCGGAGAGATGTCTTGAGTATCTGACGGGCGGAAAGATGAAGGTGGTCAAGGTATACCGCTGGCTTTACATTCTCGCCGTATTTATCGGACCGTACATGACGGTAAAGGCAGTGTGGACGATAGCAGATATCTTCAACGGACTCATGGCCATCCCGAACATGATTGCGATATTTGCCCTGAGCGGAGTCGTGATAAAGGAGACAAAAGACTTTTTCAAGAGACATAATGCATCGAAATAATATGGAATGAAAAACGCCGTGAGTGATTGTAGGGTATGTAAAACAATTTTGCTCACTGCGTTTTTTATTATCAAGTTGAATATTTATTTTGAGATATATCTATTAAGAGTGAGGTGTCAAAACATGCTCATACAACTCAATATGTATAACATGATATATTTTCGCATATTAAATTGGCATGTTTTGACACGTTAATACCATGATGTTGAGGTCAAATAGGATAAAAATTTGCTAAGTATAACGGAATATGTTTATGCGTATCGCGACTTTTGGGAGAAGCTTAGATGTTCTTAGGACTCTGTACAGACCACAGCCAAAAGCAGCATGGAGGCTGCTTTAGAAGCAACGCATACATGGAAGTATGCTTTGCTTCGGTGGCGTACCATATAGGTATATAAAGCAGAGTCCTTAGAACATCTTAGCTTCGTACAACCGGAGCCGATATGCATAAATATATTCCGTTATACGTTAGAAACATAAATAAGTCTATTTGACCTCACCATCATTTCATAAACCCTACCCCTGAAACGGCGGTGCAAATCCTCCGTAGTAGGATACGGGCTCGTCATTAAGACGCAGGTGCGAGGTGTCACCCAGCATCTGGCAGCGGAAATAGGACAGTCCCGGTATGCGCTCCTCCGCGGACAGAACGGTGACGGAGCTTGGCGGAGTGAAAAAGCCCTGCCAGAGCGTGACGGGCGAGGTATTTATGAGGTGGGACATGATGCACAGCATTATTCCGAGGTGGCAGAAGAACACCAGAACCGGTTCGTCGTCCGGGTGAGCTGCCATGCACTCCTTGGTGGTGCCGTTATATACCATGTAACCACAGCTTGATTCGTTGTGTGTGGTGCGGTAGGCGAGTCCGTCGCGGACATAGCCGTACTTTTCCAGAAGCTTGTCAAAGCTTGAGCAGACATGCTCGTAGGCATTTTTGACATCACCGCTCTTCATGACGGGTGTGTCAAGCCAGCGGTCCGCGTCGAGAAGCTCCGGGTAACGGTTCAGGTATTCGGGCATGAAATCCCAAGGTATGGTCTTTCCGTCGGGGCGCCCCTCGGAGGATACGGGCACGCGGAATTCCTGCAGCCAGTCGCAGGTGATTGCTGTACGACCGTGGCGGGCGAGCGTCGGCTCGCTGGTCTTTACCGCCCTGCCAAGCGGTGAGCAGTAGAAATCAGTAACATGCCAGGAAGCGGTTCTTCTTGCGAGCAGCTCTGCCTCGTGGAAACCTTTTTCGGTGAGTGAGTCGATGCTGTAGTCCGGTTCGGCGTGTCTTATAAATATAAGCTTCATTGTGGTTCCTTTCGTTTGGTGAATTTAGAACATATCAATCCTGCATTTATCTGCCGCAGATGTTCTTTTCTTTCTATTATATATTTCATTAATGTAAATCTCAACTTGATTTTCACACGCATTAAGGGTAGTATATAGTTACGGTTCGTAGGTCGCATTGGCACGTCGTGTATGAACCGCGAGTATCCGGAGGGCGTGTATGGCAGAGATTAATAAAAATACTAACACTAAAAATACGAATATAAATAACAGAACATATAATAATAGAAATAATATATATGAGAGTACAGCAGAGAAAAGTACAGGTAACATAAAAAAAAGAAGTAAGAAGAAAAAGGGCAGAAAAAAGAGCGGAATGCTTGGTCCACTTATCGGACTGCTGTTCGGATCGGGTACGGTTGCACTTTTACTGCTTGTTGTGCTTCTGATTGACACAGTTGGAAAAACAGGTAAAACGAATGGGTCACAGGGAGTGACAGATGCACATGGAAGACACTACAGTGCGGATGAAGAATATATAAATATTGATGCGGATTCTTTTATGGGCTACATAGGTCAGTCATATACCCTTTCATTATCGGCTAATCCTGTTGAGCTCGTTGAGTCGGTTATATGGTCAAGCAATAACGAGGATGCTGTGGTTGTCGATGACAGAGGGCAGATAGTTCTTGTCGGTGAAGGGGTTGCGGCAATAACAGCCACAGCAGGGCAGTATTCGTCAGCCATTGTTATCGAGGTGGTGAAAAATGCAGGTGATACCGGAAACATGGGTTTTAATACGGTAGGACAGATGGATAAACCGAGCACATCTGACACTGATGGGACGGCTGAGGAAAGCCAGCCTACACAGAATGAGACAGACACTACGGCATGGGGCGGTCAGAAAGGTGAAAACGGCGGTACTGATGCGGCTGACGAGACAGGTGCAGCGGGAGACATAAACAGCGGTGATAATGCCGGCACTGCGGAGCCGACAACTCAGGAGACCACGCATGACCATGGTCAGGACGGCAGTACCGAGGAGACTGCTACAGAGTTCGTCCCGCCTACGACGACGGCGGCAGGAGCGATAGACACGGCTGAGATGTTTGCAGTTTTGTCGAGCGCGGGCTTCTCACAGTATCTTCCTAACGCGAGCATCTATGAGGTCGACGGGGAATACTATGGAGAGATAATTGTGGAGTCGGACAGTGTACATATATATATCAAGAAGCGCTCGGGGCAGTTTGATATGGCGATAAGGGGGGCACTTGCGTATCTTCTTCCTGATACTTCCGAGTCGGTATGGAATGTGTATACCACGCTTTCAAGGGACAAGACGATAAACAGTGACGGAAGAAAGGTGCGCTTTATCATGCCGGCAACCAACGCACATTCGCAGATTATAGTATACAATCCATAGAAAAAATACTGCAAATTTTCAAAAGATATGTTATTATGTAGTAAAAAACAAGAGGTTTATATATTTTTTAATTTGTTTGTCGGTAAAATGAGGAGAACAGATGGTTAATAAACGCAAAGTCAGGCTTATGGCAAGAACTGCCATGTATGAGAAACATGATGGCAGAAAGGAACTTAAAAATGCACAGTATTATCGCGGCGATTATATAGGTATGCATATGTTGTTTGCAGGAATAGGCGTCACGGGAGGATATCTGCTTACACTTGTTCTTATCTGCGTATACAGGTTCGAATATATAGTCAATAATCTTACCAAGATTGATTACAGAAGGCTTGGCAGTACGCTTATTGTGACGTATGTGCTTTTGCTGATTGCGGCACAGGTGATGGCATATTTCGTTTTCTCAATCCGCTATGGCGATTATGAGGACGGAATGAAGATGTATATCAGCCGCTTGAAGAAGATTGACAAGCTTAGCAGGGAAGAGAAAAAAGAGAATAATAATGGAGAGGAAGAATAATGACCGAATTGTTAAAGATTAAAGATATTTTGCAGCGCCTGTACGGAAAATATGACATGGTTATAAGCCATGTTCTCAGGTTTGCTGCGGCATTTATATCTTTTATGCTGATAAGGGGGATGACAGGGTATAATTCACTCGCATCGAATGTATTTATGCTGATATTGCTGTCTGCCGTATGTGCATTTTTGCCGGGTGGAATTACCGCACTTATGGGCTGTGCACTTATAATACTTCAGTTGTACGGTCTGTCGCTGGAGTATGCATTGATAACACTTGCAGTGCTTCTTATACTGCTGCTTGTGTATTATGTGTTTGCTCCGGGGACGGGTTGGATACTGCTTCTTACTCCGGTGATGTTTATGTTGCACATTCCGTATGTTGTTCCGGTAATAATTGGGCTCACGGCAGGCGTTGCAGGTATAGTTCCTGCGGTTTTTGGAACTTATTTGTATTTTGCACTGTCTTTTAGTTCTGAATTTGCCGCATCGGCATCAATGTTCGGAGAGGGCGATTTGGTGCAGAAGATTGTGTTTATTATGGATAACACGATAATGAACAAGGAGATGCTGGTTATGTCCATCGTGTTTGCGGCAGCGATAGTCCTTGTGTTTGTCATAAAGAGCTTCTCGATAGATCATTCGAGGACGATAGCTGTTGTTACGGGAAGTATAGTGGAGGCTGTGCTTGTCATTATGTCTCATGTTATGATGAATCTGCCATTTAACATGTTTACACTTATACTTGGCTGTGCGGCTGCTGTTGCGATAGGTCTTGTGCTTAATTTCTTTATCCTGTCAGTTGACTATTCGAGAACGGAAAAGGTACAGTTTGAGGACGACGATTATTACTATTATGTCAAGGCTGTGCCGAAGTTTAACATGACGAAGGAAGAAGTTAAGATTAAGAAGATTAACAGTAGAGCGGCAGATGAGAAAAATTATGATCCTGAGGATTCTTATGCGACGGGAGGAAACAGTGAACCTGAGGAGTTAGAACGCCAGAAGGCGTATGAGCGTGATATGCTTAATCTTGAGGATGACGAATAATAAAAACAGCAGTTTTAGGTGCTGGCAGGGAATAAGATAAAGAGGATGTGAAGGCATGAGTGCGGTTACCAATTTTGTGGGAGATTTTCTGAATAATATATACAGACCGAGTGTTGAGTTCTCGGATATTGCCGAGATACTTATAATTGCATTCTTTCTGTATCATATCATATTGTGGATGAAAAACAGCAGGGCGTGGACTCTGTTAAAGGGTATTCTTGTGATACTTGTTTTTGCACTTATTGCGTATGTATGTAAGTTCACGACTATCTTGTGGATTGCCGGAAAGACGATCAACGTGGCGTTGATAGCGCTCGTTGTCATTTTTCAGCCGGAGCTTCGAAAGGCACTTGAGCAGCTCGGAAATAAGAAATATCTTTCGGGACTGCTGCAGTTTGACGATATGAAGGACAAGAAGGAACTGTTCAGCGAAAAGACGATAAATGAGCTTGTGAAAGCTTCATATGAGATGGCTAAGCAGAAAACGGGTGCTCTTATTGTTATTGAGCAGGAGATCAACCTCGAAGATTATATAAAGACGGGTATTGATATCGATGCCTTTGTAAGCAACCAGCTTCTCATCAATATATTTGAACACAATACGCCGCTGCATGACGGTGCGGTTATCATACGAGGAAACAGAATTGTATCGGCTACCTGCTATCTTCCGCTCTCGGACAATATGGATCTGAGCAAGGAACTTGGAACAAGACATCGTGCAGGGGCAGGAATAAGTGAGGCGACAGATGCATTTGTAATTATTGTCTCGGAGGAGACCGGAAAGGTATCAATAGCTCACAATGGTCAGCTTGTCAGAAATGTGGATGGGGAGTATCTGCACAACAAGCTTGAGCTTTTGAAGATAGGAAATCTTGATACGGGAAAGCGTATTAAGATATGGAAGAGGGGAGGCAGGTCTGATGAAGAAAATAATATTCAATAATATAGGACTTAAAATTCTTGCCCTTTTGCTTGCCATTTTAGTGTGGTGGATTGTAATGAATATTGACGACCCGCTTGTAAAAAAGACGATATCGGGAATAGCGGTTGAACTTCGCAATGACGACGACCTTACTGATAAGGGATATATATATGAGGTGGATTCGGGCAGTGTCATCTCGATTACCGTGTGGGCACCCGAGAGTGTGGCAAAGGATTTAAAGGCATCTGACTTCATAGCTTACGCAGACCTAAGCCAGCTCAGTCCGCTTACCGATACGGCGAATATCACAATAGAATGTGTAAAGTCTGATGCAAAGAGCGACATAAAGGAGATTTCCTCAAAGGTTCAGGTGGTTAAGCTGAGCATCGACAACAAGGAGACAGCCGAGATACCTGTTACAGTGAATATCACGGGAACTCCTGCCGAGAACTATGTAAGGGGCGATTATTCGATTTCACAGAATAAGATTGATATAACAGGTGCGGCAAGTGTCATAGAGAAGATTGTGCGCGCGGAGATCAGGTACGATGTTTCTAATATGATGCAGTCGGTGAACGAGATGGTTGCACCGACATTTTACGATGAAGACGGTAATGTCGTGGACACGAGCACAATACAGCTTAGCAGAAACAGCTTAAGGCTCAGCGTGGCAATCAATCCTACCAAGTGGGTCAGTGTCACCATCAACCCGACCGTCACGACGGCGGACGACTATAAGCTCATGGGCTATACACAGAGCTTTGATCAGGTGAAGATAGCGGGGACGAGCGAGAGCCTTGCAAATATAACTTCGATAGATCTGCCAAGCGATGCCATAGAGCTTGAGGATGTGAGCGAGAGCCAGGATTGTACGGTCAATCTCACCAATTATCTTAAGGCAAGCTACACCATTGTATCAGGAACCTCAGAGCTGGTGGTTCACATAGATGTTGAACCGCTTTTGGTAGAGAGCTATACTATCCGCAGAAACGGAATTATGATAAATAATCTCGGTGACGGATTGGAGGCTCAGATAGAGGACAGCTCCATCAGTGTGAAGGTCAAGGCTGTAAAAGAGGTTCACGACAGCTTTAATTTGGATGTGCTGAACCCTAACATTGATCTAAAGGATTATGAGCCGGGTGAGTATGAGGTTCCGGTGATAATGTCGGAGGATACGAATAACTATTCACTTGTCGAACAGGTAAGTGTTAAGGTTGTCATAACCGGAGATACAGAGGAGACACAGACCGAGACAGAGAGCTCGACCAGAAAGCGTTAGCCGGGCTTGTGATGGGTATTACATGTGTATAGGGAAAGATTTGGAAATGAAAGATCCGATTATAGATGTTATTATTCCGGTGTGCCGTCCGGATAGAAAGTACGCCCGACTGCTTGGAATGCTTGAAAAGCAGTCTGTGGGCGTGAGACGGGTGTATGTCATCAACACCGGGGAGAGGTTTTACGACAAAGAAAAATACCCTTACAAGGGCGATATTGATATAAGGCATATCAGTGAGGACGAGTTTGACCATGGATGCACAAGACATGAGGGCATAATGGCGTCAGATGCCGACTACTGCCTGCTTATGACGCAGGACGCGGTTCCGGCAGACGAGTACCTCGTGGAACGCCTGCTTGCCTGCTTTGACACGCCCGATGTGGCGGTGGCTTACGCGAGGCAGCTTCCCGCTGATGACTGCCGCATAATAGAAAGGCTCGCAAGAGCCTTCAACTATCCCGACACGAGCTGCATAAAATATAAAAAAGACATAGAGAAGCTTGGGATAAAGGCTTTTTTCTGTTCGGACGTATGTGCCATGTATGACAGAAAGAGGTATATTGAGCAGGGCGGTTTCATACGTAGAACCATTTTTAATGAAGATATGATTATGGCATACAGGTTTCTGATGGCAGGATATGGGGTATACTATAAGGCGGATGCGTGTGTAATACATTCGCACAATTACACCAACATGCAGCAGTTTCACAGGAATTTTGATCTGGGTGTGTCGCAGGCTGATAATCAGGACGTTTTTGGAAACGTATCGTCCGAGAGTGAGGGGCTTTCCTATGTAAAGAGAATGACCTGGCTGCTCGCAAAGGAGCATGCGGCATATTATATACCGTATTTTTATGTAAACAGTGCGTTCAGGCTTGCAGGTTACAAGCTGGGGAAGGCATACAAAAGACTGCCGCGGAGACTTGTGATGGCATGCACGATGAATAAGAACTATTGGAGGCAGCTTTGATTAAGAGTAATCAGAAATATTTTAATAGATTACATGTGATTTTGGATGCGTTTATCATAGCTGCATCATACGGTCTGGCATGGGCGATAAAGTTCTATGACGACGGCGTGACTATGATGAATGGTATGTACATTGTTGGTCTTATATGTACAATACCGATGTATCTAATATTATACTTTTTCTTTAATGTGTACAGCCCTAAGAGGGTTCAGACAATAAAGGAAGAGACGGGAAATATAATTAAATCCAATACGGCAGGGCTTGTTATATTCATACTGGCATTGTATATGCTGCATCAGCCTCATTTTTCGAGACAGATGATGTTCATATTTTATGTTATAAACAATGCTGAGGAGATTATATTCAGAAATCTTATAAGAAAGATTTTGAGAAATATAAGAAACAGGGGATTTAATCAGAAACATATTTTGCTTGTAGGCTACAGCCGTGCAGCCGAGGGATATATCGACAGGATAAAGTCCAATCCACAGTGGGGATATCACATAATGGGAATACTCGACGACAATGTGGAAGTCGGCACAAAATACCGCGGTGAGCAGGTTATAGGCAAAATCTCCGCGCTTGGGAAAATTCTTTTTGAGAATGAGCTCGACGAGATTGCCATAACGCTCGGAATAGCGGAGTATGTCAAGCTCGAGTCGATTGTGACGACCTGCGAGAAGTCCGGTGTGCACACGAAGTTCATTCCGGATTATAACAACGTCATTCCCACAAGGCCTTACACGGAGGATTTGCTGGGACTGCCTGTGATTAATATAAGACATGTACCGCTTAACGGCAGCTTTAACAGATTTATAAAGAGGCTTACCGACATAGTGGGTTCATTCCTGCTGATAATCTTATTTTCACCATTGATGCTTGTAGTGGCTCTTGCTGTGAGGTTCTCCTCAAAGGGACCGGTGATATACAAGCAGGTGAGAGTGGGGCTTCACAACAGGAATTTTGTCATGTATAAGTTCCGCTCAATGAAAATTGACAGATGCGATGAACTGCATTTTACGACGCAGAATGATGACAGAACGACGAAGAATGGCAGATTTATCAGAAAATTCAGCCTTGATGAGTTACCGCAGCTTTTCAATGTATTTAAGGGGGATATGAGCCTTGTGGGTCCAAGACCTGAGCGCCCGGAGTTTGTTGAGAAGTTCAGGGAGCAGATACCAAGATACATGATAAAGCATCAGGTGCGTCCGGGAATGACCGGATGGGCTCAGATTAACGGTTACAGAGGAAACACTTCGATTGAGAAGAGAATAGAGTATGATTTGTATTATATTGAGAACTGGACGCTTGGATTTGACATTCTGATATTGTTCCAGACACTTTTTAAAGGGTTTGTCAATAAGAATGCGTATTAGTGTCATGCGTAGTATTTAGAAGGAATAGAGGCTCTGGAATATGGCTATGAAGAAGAAAAAGAGAAAAATGAAGGTATGGCAGAAGGCACTATTATTTTTTGCGGAGATAGTCGTGCTGTTTGTTGTTATTGTGGCATGGTATATTGTGGATAAGTTTGGAAAACTGGAAGTTCACGAGATTGACAGGAAGGCGATAGAAATTAATATTGCATCGGAGGTCAAGGAAAATGAGGCACTTAAGGGGTATACGAATTATCTGCTGCTCGGAACCGATGCGAGAGATAATTCACTTGAAGCGATGAATAAGACGGGTGAGGGAAACACTGACGCCATAATAATCGCAAGTCTCAATAATGATACTAAGGAGGTTAAGCTGGTATCGGTATACAGGGATACGCTCCTTATGGTTCCGGCATCGGGTTCTTTCAATGATACATACAGGAAGGCTACGGAGGCATTTTTCTATTCAGGAGTCGAGGCGACGATCAATATGATTAACTTAAATCTTGACCTCAATATCACTGACTATGTGATGGTTAATTTTGAGGCGCTTATAAGGATTGTCGATGCAATGGGCGGAGTTGATCTTGAGATTACCGATGAGGAGCTCTACTGGCTCAATGAATACCTGAGAGATACCGGACTTAACACGGGAAGAACCTACGAGAATGTTCCTAATTCCGGAATGGTGCATCTGGATGGAATACAGGCAACCGCATATTGCCGTATAAGATACGCTGACGGAACACTTGATTACGGACGTGCGGAGAGACAGCGTAAGATTATCAGTCTTATATTTGAGAAGGCTAAGAAGATGAATCTGAACCAGCTCAACAATGCTATAAACGGTGTGCTTGACAATGTTGTGACGAGCGTGCCGGCTGCCGATATACTCGGCATGGTGCCTAGTGTGTTCGATTTTTCACTTGTGGATCAGACGGGTTTCCCGTTTGAAAAGTTTGGTTCCATGAAAAAAGTACCTGAACTTAACATTGCCGACCCGGTATTTGCCATGACGCTTGAGTCTAACGTGAGCGAGCTCCACAAATACCTGTTTGGCGTTGATAACTATGAGCCGACATCAAGAATAAAGGATATAAGCGCTTATCTTCAGGCGCTGTACGATAAAAACTATTATCCTGACAATATTTATCAATAATGGGGAATGGCATGAAGGAAAGAAAATTGGACTCCTTGAAGAACAGGGGTATGAAAAAATATATGGCAGGCATAGCGATTGTCATTGCGGTCAGTTTAATTCTGGCGTTTGCTGTGGAACTATTCTCAAATATGAAACTTTTGACACTCGATTCAAAGCAGAAGGGTGTAAGGGAAGTATCTTTTTCTGAGACGGTATTTGATACGGCTGACGTAGTAGAGGGGAACCCGGAAAATGGGCTTGAGTACAGGCCGCACTCGGAGTATGAGCAGTATCAGGGAAAGCACTGCTACTATATTGAGCCGGACAGCTATGTGAATAAGCTTGTGCTTGATTATGAGAATGTATCGGCGGCGTATTTTGATATACTGGTTCTGTATGAGAACAGGTTCGGATATCTTGAGAGCTGGACGACGAAGGATGACAATCCGATGTACATTTCACATTCAACGGTCAGAATTGACAAGAATGTGAAGGGTATGTGGATAATACCGATGGATAACAATACGCCTCAGTATGACAATGATGTCACGCTAATGGGTGTGAGCATAAGAAATGCCGCAGTGTTCAACCACTTCAGATTTCTTTTCGTATTCTTCATGGCGCTTGCCGCAGGGCTTATAATCGTGCTGAGAAATCTGATTGCGAAACAGGTGGAGTACGGATTTCTTATTGTGGGGCTGTGCTCGGGAATTATATTTACCCTTGCCATGCCGCTCTCGCGTGTGGGCTGGGACGAGGAGACACATCTTAGAAGCGTCTACTGGCTTGACATAACCGGAAGCTATGAGTACAACTGTTTCCTTCACAATTACATTGACGGCGGTGCGGAGAACCTGCCTTTTGAGTACAGTACGACCTACGAGGAGTATCTGCATGTGTTTGACAAGGTGAATGAGCTGTCCACTCCGAGCGAGTCGGATCCTGCGACCTCACATCACTGGGGAACGAGCGGTTTTGCCACGTTCTCGTATTTCTTTATGGCGATAACCTGCAATATATGTAAGCTTTTTGGTGTGCCGTTTGCGTACACATATATTCTTCTTCGAATGACCAATATGCTCATGTATGTCATTGTCGTGTTCTTCGCGGTGCGTAAGCTGCCTAAGGGCAAGCTTATTATGAGTGCCATAGCACTGATGCCGACGCCGATGTATCTCGCATCGACGATATCGTATGACACGGTTGTTACCGGATTTCTTTTCCTCGGAATGGCATATCTGTTCTATCTGATGTTCACGGATAAGAAGATTACATGGTGGGAGTATCTCGTGTTCATCGGCGGCATGGCTTACGGCTCATCGAGAAAATCGATATACATTCCGCTCATACTGCTTGGCGTATTCCTGCCGCACAGGATATTTAAGGACAAAAAGCAGGAGAGAATAATGAAGGCGGGAGTTGTTGTCGTTCTTCTCGCTATTCTTAGTACCTTCGTCCTTCCGGCAATTTTCAGCCCTTCGGCTGAGGGGGATCTGCGCGGAGGCACCACAAGCCACGCGGGACAGATGAGCGCGGTATTTTCCAATCCGGTCGGCTATGCGGCGCTTCTGCTGTCGACTATGTGGCAGCATCTGTGGGATTTCGGAATAGGAACACCGGCGCTTGATTTCATGGCGTACTTAGGTGCAGGCAGCCTTACTTATGTGATAGTTATATATTTGGTGACGATAACTATTACATCCGAAAACACGGTATATGTAAAGAACAGTAAGAACAGATGGGTAGCAGAAGGTATGCCGTTATGGCTCAAAGCCATGATATATTTCCTTGTGTTTGGAGTTATGTGTCTTATCTGGACATCAATGTATATAAGCTATACCGAGGTGGGAAAGACTGCGATGGCGGGAGTTCAGGGAAGATATTATATACCACTGCTGTTCCCTGTGCTGTTTACCCTGAGCTTTAACAAGGTGAACACTAACCGGGACAAGGTGTGTTACAATATGGTCTGTATGCTGATTTCGACATTTATCATTTTCTACAGTATATGGGAGATACTTATAAGACAGTGCAGTCTCTAAAACGTATATGGTATGCCATGGGAAAAGTGATTTCGCAGGGTATTGCGGAGACGGTCATATTATTGCAAATAATTGTGAAGGAGATAAACGATGAAAAAGTTAATTATCACCGGCTGTAATGGACAGCTTGGAAGAGCGATGAATAAGGTGTTAGAGGGAAACAGTGAGTATGAGCTTGTGAACACGGATGTGGCAGAGCTTGATATCACGGACATAGATGCAGTTCTCGCATTTGTGGAGAAGGTACAGCCGTATGCGATTGTGAACTGTGCAGCCTACACGGCAGTCGATGCCTGTGAGGTAAATCAGGAGCTTGCATACAAGATTAATGCAATCGGACCAAGAAACCTCGCCATCGCGGCTGAAAAGTTCAATGCGAAGCTTATCCATGTATCTACCGACTATGTGTTCGGCGGTGACGGGACAAGACCGTACACTGAGTTTGACACGGTCGGCCCTAAGAGCATGTACGGCTTTACGAAGCTCGCGGGAGAGAATTTCGTGAAGAGCTTTTCAAGACATTATTTCATAGTCAGAACGGCATGGCTATATGGCGACGGAAAGAATTTTCTAAAGACGATGCTGAAACTTTCAGAGACACATGATGAGATTACGGTTGTCGATGACCAGATAGGTTCGCCAACGAGTGCGATGGAGCTTGCGAGAGCAATAAGCTGGCTTATACCGACCGAGAACTACGGAGTTTACCACGGAACCTGTGAGAACTACTGCTCATGGGCCGATTTTACCGAGGCAATATTTAAAAAGACCGGAAAGAGCACGAAGGTGGTTCATGTCAGCACGGCAGAGTACAAGGCAGCTCATCCGGAGTCAGCGGACAGACCTGCCTACTCGGTTCTCGACAATTATATGTTCCGTCTCGTCGGCGGATATACCTTCGCAGACTGGGAGAGTGCTCTTGACGAGTATCTCAGGGAAAACGGACTTGCATAAAACAGGCGGGTATAACTAAATTAACAGGTTGAATTATAAAATGACTTATGGTAACATACAATAGCTTATACGGCTTTTTTAGGAAGGAGAATTATCAAAAATGAGAACTTATCTTGTGACCGGAGGAGCCGGATTTATCGGTTCAAACTACATACATTATATGTTTAAGAAATACGGTGACACAATCCGCATCATCAATGTGGACGTGCTCACATACGCGGGAAACCTTGAGAACCTCAAGGATATCGCGGACAAGCCTAACTACACATTCGTGAAGGCTGACATCTGCGACAAGGAGGCAATCGAGAAGATTTTTGACGAGAACGATATTGACAGGGTTGTGCATTTTGCGGCAGAGAGCCATGTTGACAGAAGCATCAAAAATCCTGAGGTTTTCGTAAAGACCAACGTGCTCGGAACGGCAGTGATGCTCAACGCGGCAAAGAAGGCATGGGAGCTTCCTGACGGCTCATACAGGGAGGACAAGAAGTTCCTTCATGTATCGACCGATGAGGTGTACGGTTCACTTCCTGATGATGAGACCGCATTCTTCTATGAGACGACACCAATCGACCCTCACAGCCCATATTCGGCGAGCAAGGCTTCATCGGATATGCTTGTGAAGGCTTATATTGACACCTATCATTTCCCTGCAAATATAACCAACTGCAGCAACAACTACGGACCATACCAGTTCCCGGAGAAGCTCATTCCGCTCATCATCAACAATGCACTCTCGGGAAAGAAGCTTCCTGTGTACGGTGACGGCAAGAACGTGAGAGACTGGCTCTACGTCGAGGATCACGCAAAGGCTATCGACATGGTTCAGGAGCAGGGCGTTCTCGGCGAGCGCTACAACATCGGCGGACACAACGAGAAGCAGAACATTGAGATAATAAAGATTATCCTTGAGACACTCAACGAGATGCTTCCCGACACAGACCCTAGAAAGGCTCATATCAACGAGGGGCTTATAACTTATGTTGCAGACCGCAAGGGACATGACAGACGTTATGCCATCGCTCCTGACAAGATCAAGGCGGCAGTCGGCTGGGTTCCTGACACAATGTTCAAGGACG
>CAMEEX010000031.1 GCA_945915235.1 uncultured Clostridia bacterium
AATTAAGTTTATTATATTTTAAAAACATTTTTGAAAAATTGAAGAAATTATAACGAAAAAGGTATGAAATGCCAATAGGGTGTTTCATACCTTTTTGTTTTGCATGTTTTAGATATAACCATAAGGTTTAAACTGAATAATTAACGGAAACTTCTTGTATGTCGTATAGTTGTCAGAGGATTTATTTCTTGAAATTTAGTTATCATTCCCGAGAAAATTTTTCAGTTTATCGATATTGCTGCCCGCGCTGTTTAGCGCGCGCCTGCGCTTCAATGTGGCGAGAATTTTTTCGTAGTCGGCATCTTCGCGGCGCTTTTTCTCAGCCTGATTTATCGGCATGCCGTTTAATCTGTACATTCTGAGACTGAAGGTTCTGAGTGTGTCGTAGTAGCCTAAAAGTATGCGGAAGTCCACGTTTTTGTTGTTAAATTCGAGTGTTCCGTCAAACAGGTCCCCAATCTCGCGGCTTGGCACAATCTCGACCACCTCATTGAACTTGGAATAGAGAGTGGTGTCCACCTTGTCGTCGGGCTCGAGCTTTACCACGATGAGCTTGTCAGCTCCGACGCTGGTCATAGGAAAGACGGGCACATTGTCGGAGAGACCGCCGTCGCGGTACACATTTCCGTGGATAATCTCAGGCGGATAGATGTACGGCATGGCGGAGGAGGCGAGAAGAAACTTCTTTGCGTCCTCGGGCGTGACTTCGCTGAGACTGATGTATTCAGCCTGCGGCTTTTCGTTGAGACATTCGATGCAGTCCGAATTATATATGGACACGCAGACGTAGGCGGGGATATGCGAGGCGGCGAGATTATCAAGCTTGAGATATTTGTCGATAATCCCGATAAGTCCGTCGCGCGAGCACAGACCGTCTGTGAGTGTGCGCTTGACGAGGGTGTCGAGAGGTCCTATTATGGTATCAAAATTGATATTGAGAAACTGCTTTGGCATAATCGAGGTCCAGATGGTTTTCGCATCGTCGAACTCGCCGAGCGAGATGAGTGCGGCATTTAAAGCACCGACCGAGGAGCCGGACACTGCCACAAGGTTCTTCTCAAGCTGGATTTCGCGGAGTGCTTCCCACACGCCGAGCTGGTAAGCACCCTTTGCGCCGCCGCCCGCGAGCACCAGCGCCCATTTTTCACCTGAGGAGAAATCGTCCTTGGTGATAATCGGTGCGTTGATATCCTCGAGCGTGATTTTGTGGGTATCGGCAGATTTTTCGGAGTAATTCTGACTGACTTCGGTTTCGGCGTGTTCTGAAACGGTATCCCTTGCCGCCGTGCCGGTGCTGCCTGTAGCATCTTCGACAACAGCCCTGCGCCCCGTCATCTCCTCCCATATCTTCTGTCTGGTCTCATTCTGAACCATGATATCATTGTCGACCTCAGCCTCGAGCTGCCTCAATTTTTCTGATAAATCAATCTCATTCATTACCTTCCCCTCCTCTTAAAACAATCAGTCATGTTAGCTGATTGCAAAACTTAAATTTTATATTGAACAGTTGTGTAATTTTTCTGGTACACTGCCAGACCTTTTTGAAAACGTCGGTGTTTATCGGCTGTGTTTTAGCCGATTATGCACCGCTACGCTTTCAAAGGAGTGAGAACGTGTCTGGAAGTGTACCAGAAAAATTACACAACGTCCGTTTAATTACAATTTTGCAATCCCCTTTTTCACAATCCTGACTCCGATGAGTGACATGAACATAATTCCGATACTTATGCCAAGTGCGGTCTCAATGGTCGTCACGAAGTACTTTTCAAACAGCACGGTATTGTTGCTGATGACCGCTGACATGGTATAGAAAAGTCCGCCGCCCGGTATCATCGGCATTATGGACGGAATCAGGAAAACGGTTGTAGGAGCCTTCTTGATGCGCGCCAGTATCTCGGAATACAGGGTCGCAAATGCCGCCGCGAGCATGTTTGTTATAAACGCGTTTGTGGTGATAAACTGCGATGCGAGGATATAGATTATCCATGCAAGCGCCCCCCCCGCGGAGGCATACAAAAGCTTGTCACGTCTTATGTTAAAGAGTATGGAATAGCCGCCCGCTCCGAGCCCGGCGGCAATCACCTGAATAATATATTTCTGTATCATAATAGTCCTCATTTTATACAGCAGCAGAAAGGCTGCTTTTCACATAATATTTTTAATGAAAAAACAGGTTGAGCCCCACAATCGAGGTTGCGAAACCGAGCGCAATGGCAATCGCGAGAATGACAGCCTCGATGAGCCTTAAAAGTCCCGACATGATATCTCCGCACAGAATATCCCTCAGCGAGTTGGTCATCTGGATGCCCGGAATATAGAGCATCACAAGTCCTATGAATACCTTGTCTAGGTTGTCGATAAAGCCTGTCAGACCTATGAAACGTGCGAGTACTCCGAGCAGAAATGTGCAGAAGAAATTGTACATGAGCATATTTATGCCGAGAGGTCTCACCTTGAGGTCAAGAACATAGGCGACGAGCGATAGGAGCCCGGCAGTCAGTCCGTCGCGCAGCGAGCCGCCAAAAAATACCGCGAAGGCACCACTCGAGAGCACATAGCCGAATATGGATATGTACCATGGAAAAAAGCGGGCTTTTTTGATATCTGCAATCTCTTCCTCTATATTATTATATGCAGGAGTGTTGGTACAGATATAGCGGGATATCGCATTTAGGTGTTCAAGCTTGTCGAGATTGTTGCTGTATGAGTGAATACGCCTCGTCTGTGTGTCATGTGTGCCGTCAGGAAGCCTGATGGTGGTTGAAAGGTATGAGGTTATGGAGAAAACATCGACCTTCGTACAGCCGTAGGCTAAACATATTCTTCTTATCGTATCTTCAACGCGGTTTGCTTCGGCGCCGCAGATTATCATTTTCTCACCCATGTCCATGGACAAGGTGAGAAGCTGTTCGCCGGTCATGTTTGATTTTAGCTGTGTTTCACATTCCATATAAATAAAAATCCATTTCTTTATTTTATAACAAACTATCTTAAATGAATATAACACAACAGCCTTTAAAAATCAAAACAAATGTGGTACAGTTAAGGGGCAGTGCAAGCAGGAAAAAGTTAGAAAGGAATACATGTTTATGAATAAGATTGCAAGCTTTACGGTAAATCATATCGACCTTTTGACAGGCATCTATGTGTCGAGGAGGGACAGACTCGGTGAGCAGGTGCTCACCACCTTTGACCTTCGCTTTACAAGACCGAATGTTGAGCCTGTCATGGACACGGCGGGAATACACACCATCGAGCATCTCGGCGCGACTTTTTTGAGAAACAATGAGGAGTGGAAGGACAGAACAATCTACTTTGGACCGATGGGGTGCAGAACTGGTTTTTACGTTATTTTCGCGGGTGATTTGGAGTCGAAGGACATTGTGGGTGTTATAGGAGAGATGATAGATTTTATTATCAATTTTTCCGACAAGGAGTGCGACATACCGGGATATTCGCCGAGGGACTGCGGCAACTATCTCGACAACAATGTGATGGAAGCTAAGACCTATGCGCGCAAATTTAAGGCAGAGGTTCTTGACAACCTCTGCCCTGAGAGACTCACATATCCTGAATAATCAGTCCAGCTTTAAAAGAGAGTCGATATGGCTTAATAAAAGCTCGATGGCGGAGGTGTTCTGACCGCCGCGCGGAATTATGATGTCTGCGTACTTCTTCGACGGCTCTATGTATGCCTCATGCATCGGCTTTACGGTGTCGTGGTACTGTGAGAGTATTGACTCCACGGTACGCGCACGCTCTACCATATCACGCTTGATACGTCGCATAAGGCGTTCATCGGCATCGGTGTCCACGAAGATTTTTAAATCCATCTCGTCGCGCAGTTCCTTGTTCTCAAGAATGAGTATTCCCTCGACGATGACAACCTTCTTAGGCTCGACGAGCGTTGTAGCCTGACTTCTGTTGTGAATGGAGTAGTCATATATAGGAACTTCGACAGGTATGCCTTTCTTTAACATGCGGACATGCTCGACCATCATTTCGGTCTCGAAGGAGTCCGGGTGGTCATAGTTGAGCTTCGAGCGCTCCTCGTAGTTGAGCTCGTTGTGAGCCTTATAGTAGCTGTCGTGGCTGAGCACGGCGAGATTGTCGCCGAAGTGCTCGCGAATTATGTTGACGATGGTGGTCTTGCCGGACGCACTTCCGCCCGCAACACCGATAACCTTGATGTTGGATTTATTTGAAACAGACATACTGCACCTCTCATGTATTTTGATTTTATCCATTGTACAATAAAAAATGGTCAGGTGCAACTCATATTATAAATTCTTTGAGGAGGTATTTCATGCACAAAAATGATTTTGCGGTAACTGCTCCTATGGGGTGGAACAGTTATGACTACTATGATACCACGGTCACACAGGCAGAGGTCGTGGCAAATGCCGATTTTATGTCGGAGAAGCTCAAAAAATCAGGGTGGGAGTACATTGTTGTCGATATTGAATGGTACTCGAATGACGCGGGTACGAGAAGGAAGGAATACCAGTACATTCCATTCGGCGATGTCCAGATGGACGGGTACGGAAGATTGCAGCCGTCGCCTAAGAGATTTCCGTCGTCCGCTGACGGCAGCGGTTTTAAATGGCTTGCGGACTATGTTCACGAAAAAGGTCTCAAGTTCGGAATACATATAATGAGGGGAATACCAAGGGAAGCTGCACACAGACATTTGCCTATATACGGCAGCAGTTACACCGCAGACGAGGCGGCGGACGCTTTCTCAATCTGCGGCTGGAACCCTGATATGTACGGCGTGAATGACAATGCGGCAGGTCAGGCGTACTATGACTCTCTCATAGCGATGTACGCCGATTGGGGTGTGGATTTCATAAAGTGCGATGATATCTGCGACAGTTGGATGTACAGGGAACCGACATATTTTTCGGGATGGCATGAGACAAGAATGTTGCACGAGGCTATTTTAAAGTGCGGCAGACCGATTGTTTTAAGCCTCTCGCCGGGACCTGCACATGTGGACAAGGCATGGCACTACAGTGAGTACGCCAACATGTGGAGAATAACCGATGATTTCTGGGACAACTGGGTTGCACTCAAGGATATGTTCACAAGATGCGAGAGATGGCAGGACCATGTGAAGAAGGGCTGCTATCCTGACTGCGATATGCTGCCTCTCGGCTTCCTCGGCAGAGGCTTCGGTCAGGAGCGACAGACGAACTTCACAAAGGACGAGCAGCGCACGATGCTGACCCTCTGGTGCATGTTCGGCTCGCCGCTCATGCTCGGCTGTGAGCTCACCAAGCTTGACGACGATACCCTCGCGCTCATCACCGATGAGAAAATACTCGGTCTGCTCGCCGAGGGCAGACACGGCAGACAGCTTGTGCACAACGACAAGATTTCCGTGTGGATAAATGAGCCCGTGAATGACAAAGCCGTGGATAAGACAAGCTATATCGCACTCTTTAACCTTGAGGACGAGGAAAAAACAGTCAAGGTAGATTTATCCGAGTACGAAGTGGACTCCGAAAAAGTGCTCGAATATAAAATTCCGGCACATGGGTCTGTGGTTGTTGAGCTATAGATATATCAGAACTATAGGAAGTAGATATTTTGATGTATTTCTGAATTATGGTTCAGGGGTTGTTGAACTGTAGATGTGTCAGAACTATCGTCAGTAGTTCATTTGATGTATCTCAGTACATGGGTCGGTACTTGTTGAACTATAGACTATAGAATAATGTTGAAGTCAATGGTGTCAAACCTGCCTACAGAACTTAAATGTGTATAATGGGTAATATTTATGCATGTCGCGACTTTTGGGCGATGCCTAGCTGTTCTTAGGACTCTGTCTGATACCCAGCCAAAATCAGCATGGAGGCTGATTTAGAAGCAATGCATACACGGAGGTATGCTTTGCTTCGTTGGCGTACATAAAGAAAACATATACCAGAGTCCTTAGAACAACTCGCATCGCACAACCTAAGCCGATGTGCATAAATATCACACATTATACACGCAGAAATTAAGGTGGCAGGTTTTGACACCCCAATCAATCTGGGAAAATTTGTATATTTCGGAGGCGCAAATGCTCACATACAACATGGAGGACAGGAAAGCTCTTCCTCTGTATGACTATCTGTACAGGTGCATAAAGAACGATATCCTCTCGGGAAGAATACCCGTTGGTGAGAAGCTCCCTTCCAAGAGAAGCCTTGCAAAACATCTCGACATAAGCGTTATCACCGTCGAGAATGCCTACGCGCAGCTTCTTTTAGAGGGCTATATAACGAGCCGCGAGAAAAAAGGATACTTTGTAAACGATACCGGCTCCGCGCCACAGGCGAGCTGTCTTATAAGACCTCAGGCTGAGGAGGAGTTCGAGTACGCGTATTTTGCAGATTTGAAGTCGAACAGGATAAGGAGAAACAGGTTTCCGTTCTCGACCTGGGCTAAGCTCCTTCGCGACACCTTGGCGGACAGACCGGAGCAGCTTCTAAAGACGGTTCCGTATAACGGGGTGTATGAGCTGCGGCTTGCGCTCGCACAATTTTTACATGAATTTCGTGGCATGCAGGTGCTTCCGTCGCAGATTATAATTTGCTCGGGAACTGAGAGCATGTACGGCAAGCTCTTTTGCCTCCTGCCCGATGCAATGTGGGCGGTGGAGAATGTCGGAAGTCAGAAGATAACGGGGCTGTACGATATGTACCATGCAAGGTGGAAGCCTGTTTCGAGGGACGAGTACGGCGTTGACATGGATAGCCTCCATGAGAGCGGCTGCAATGTCGTGCATGTCACCCCGGCACAGCATTTTCCCGTTGGAACGGTTATGCCCGTAAAGAGAAGGACAGAGCTTCTCGAGTGGGCGAAGAGGCAGGATTACTATATAATAGAGGACGATTATGACAGTGAGTTCTGGTATCAGGGCAGACCTGCGCCGACGCTGTACAGCATGGACGGAAACGGAAGAGTCATATATTTTAATACCTTTTCAAAGACGCTAATTCCGTCGCTCCGCATCAGCTACATGGTTCTGCCGTATGAGCTTGCCATGCGCTACGGCAGCGGGCTGAGCTTCTATTCGGGGACGGTTCCGAGCATGGAGCAGTATGCGCTCGCGAGGTTTATATCGGAGGGATATTTTGAGCGCCATATAAACCATATGAGAAATTATTTTAAGGCGCAGAGGGGCAGGCTTTTTGAGGCGGTTAAGGGCTCGCCGATAGTTGAAATTTCGAGGATACATGAGATAAGCTCGGGCACTTATTTCCTTTTGGAGCTTGACACAAAGATACCCGATAGGGAGCTTGTAAAGCGGATAAAGGACAAGGATATAAATGTGGCGTGTACGTCCGAGTACATGCCGGATAATTGTGCTGACACGCACACGCTGGTTATCAACTACTGCGGCGTGTATGCGGAGCGCATCGAGGAGACGGTTGCGAGAATATGGGAGGCAGTGAAGGAGACATGAAAATTTCATTAGATGGATTGTGGGAGGTCAGGTTAGCGGACGGTACAAGAGGACAGATGAGTATGCCGGGAACCTTGGACGAGAATAATATTGGACATAAGGACTGCGGTGCAAACCAGTGGCACCCTGATGCTGCGCTTGGAAATGCGGACGGAGAGGTCGACAAGGACGCTCCGATTGCCACGAGATTTACAAGGCGGCACACCTACGAGGGAGAGGCGCTTATAAGCCGCAGTGTTAATATAGATGATTACGGAAATGACAGGCTGTTCGTTAAGGCGGAGCGCGCACGCGCACTCAAGCTGCTGGTGGACGGCAGGGAATGTAAGGAGTTTGTTCACGGGACACTGAGCACCCCATATATTTTTGAACTTACGGGAGTAAAGCCGGGGGAGCATGAGCTCACCTTCGTGTCGGACAACAGCTATCCCGGCATGCCAAAGGACGCGATATGCTACTCGTCCGCGGCGACAGACGAGACGCAGACGAACTGGAACGGAGTTATCGGCGAGCTTGTGATGTACACCAAGCCGGAGAATTTTATCTCCGCCGTGAGAGTTTATCCGAAAAAATCGGGGATGGGCTTCTGCGTCGATGTGCAGGTTGATGTCGTGACAGAGCAGGGGCAGCAGGCTCGTGTTGAGCTAAGTTCAGATGTGCTGGCGCAGGGAGAGGTGACAGAGATAGCAGATGGCGGCATATATTATCCGAATAATTCCGACAACATAAAAACTTATGGATTTACAGGTCTTGCCCTGAAAGACGATGTAAAGCTCTGGGACGAGGGCGAGGGAAATCTTTATGAGCTTACTGCAAAGCTGCAAATTATGGAGAGTGAAGCTGGAAAAGAATACGATAGATCGAAGGCGGCAGATGATGAGTGCACGGTAAGCTTCGGTGTGAGAAGCTTTGGCGATGACGGCAGGGGCAGACTTGCGTTAAACGGCAGAACAATCTTTCTAAGGAGTGAGGCTAACTGCGCCGAGTATCCTGAGACGGGACATTCACCGATGACGGTTGACGAGTGGAGGGAGATTCTTAAAAGGTACAGAAGCTATGGAATTAACTGTGTGCGTTTCCACTCCCACTGCGAGCCCGAGGCGGCATTTACCGCGGCTGATGAGCTGGGAATGTTGCTGCAGCCCGAGCTGTCGAACTGGAACCCGCGCGATGCCTTTGAGACGGACGAGAGCTATGAGTACTACAGGGCAGAGCTTGCAGGGATAATAAAGACGTATGCAAATCACCCTTCCTTTGTGATGCTGACACTCGGAAATGAGCTTCAGACCAAGGAGAAGGGCGGCGAGAGAATGAGCGGGCTCGTAAGGCTTGCAAAGAGCCTTGACGGTACGAGAATGTATGCCAACGGCTCAAACACCTTCTACGGGGAGCATGGCTGTGACGAGGAGAGCGATTTCTACACCTCCCAGAGCTGCCATGAGGTCGTAATCCGTGGAACCTTTTCGGGTATGCGCGGATATATTAATGAGAACTATCCGTCGGCTGACCATGACTACAATGGTGCGATGGAGAAGATAAGGGAGCAGTACAAGAAGCCTGTTTTCAGCTTCGAGGTGGGACAGTTTGAGGTGCTGCCGGACTTTGACGAGCTCGATGAGTTCAAGGGAATTTCCGACCCCGTCAATTTGCAACTCATAAAAAATCGTGTCGAGGAGGGAGGACTTCTTGAAAACTGGAAGGAGTATGTCGAGGCGACGGGAGAGCTCTCGCGGCTTGCGTACCGCGAGGAGATTGAGGCGGCGATGCGTACAAAGGATTTGTCGGGAATATCGCTTCTCGGACTTCAGGATTTTCCGGGGCAGGGAACGGCGCTTGTCGGCATGATGAACTCGCACCTGGAGCCAAAGCCGTTTTCATTTGCAGAGCCCGGGCGGTTTGCAGAGTTTTTTAAGGAGAGCATGCCGCTTGTAAAACTGCCGCGATATACTTATGAAATAGGCGAAAGGCTTGTGGCACAGGTCGAGGTGGCAAACTTTGGAAGAAATGAAATTGCGGGCGAGGCAGTATTTTCGATAGAACTAAGAAAATGTGCGTCGAATGTGGAAGGAAAAGTAAGTGATAAAAAAGTAAGTGATAAAGAACAGCAAAATGCTAAAGCTTCGTGTACAGACGAAGATGTCGTATCGCTTGCGGGCGGAAGCCTTGGAACGGCATATTGCCTTGCGGGTGAGTATACCTGTGTCGGCACGATAGATATTCTGCTCGACTTTATCGATAAATCCTCGGCGCTCACGCTCACCGTAAATGTCGGCGGCTGCACAAGCTCGTACCCGCTGTGGGTATATAAGAGGGTGACACCTGTGTGCCCTGAAAATGTTTACGAGACAAGGGTATTCGATGAGAAAACCAAGGATATACTAAGGCAGGGCGGGCGAGTATTTTTGGCACCTGATGCGGACAAGGAAAGTCTGCCGGCTTCCATAAAGACGCAGTTTACGACGGATTTCTGGTCGGTAGGAACCTTCGCCGAACAGGAGGGCGGAATGGGACAGCTCATCAATGCCGCGCACCCTGTTTTCAGGGATTTCCCGACGGATAAGCACACCGACTGGCAGTGGTGGGCTATGGCTACAAAGCGCGCCATAATACTTCCCGGAACCATGAAAGCCATAGTGACCGAGATGGACAGCTATGCTTTCCTTCGGCCGATGGCGCAGCTTATCGAATTTAACTGCATGGGCGGAAAGGTTCTGCTGTCGACCATGGAACTTCACAGGAGCCAGGAATATCCCGAGGCGAGAGCGCTTTTAAATTCGATTTATAAATATATGGCGGGGGACGATTTCGCACCACAGCAGGAGCTCTCGGAAAAAGAAATAACACTTGACCTAAAGTTAGGTTTATGAGATATAATTAAAAATTGTGTTTGACTATATTTACTGAACCTAGAGATAATAATTATAAACATGCATTAAGGAGGAAACAAAAAATGCAGGAATTTACACAGCAGACCTTTACACAGGAGAGAGCCCTCTTCCATACAGTTGACGCTAAGATAAGCGATTCGGTGTTCGATGTCGGAGAGTCACCTCTCAAGGAGTGCAGAAAGCTTGACATAGACACTACACTTTTCAGATATAAGTATCCTTTATGGTACTGTAAGGACGTGAGCCTTAGAAATTGTACACTTTTTGACATGGCAAGAGCCGGAATATGGTACACGGACAATATAAGCATTGAGGACACGGTAATCGAGGCACCTAAGAATATCAGAAAGGCTGACGGTGTCACACTCCGCAACGTATCCTTCCCGAATGCCGCCGAGACACTCTGGAACTGCAACAATGTGACGATGGAGAACGTGTTCGCAAAGGGCGATTATTTCGCATTTAACACCAACAACATCAAGGCTGACAATTTTACACTTGTGGGAAATTATTCCTTTGACGGAACTAAGAATATGGAAATCCGCAACTCGAAGCTTCTCTCCAAGGACGCTTTCTGGAACACGGAGAATGTCACGGTGTATGATTCCTTCATATCGGGCGAGTATCTCGGCTGGAATGCGAAGAACCTCACACTCATAAATTGTACAATCGAGAGCCTTCAGGGAATGTGCTACATCGACAATCTCGTTATGAAGAACTGCAAGCTCATCAACACTACGCTTGCATTCGAGTACTCGAGCGTCGACGCAGAGATAACAAGCGGCATAACCAGCGTCTTAAATCCATCTTCGGGAACCATCAAGGCTGACTACATCGACACCCTTATCATTCAGAAGGACTACATTGATGAGGGAAAGACCAAGATTGTGTGCGGCGAGATTAAGAATAAGACCGATGAGATTGTGTGGTAGGAAATGGAGATTAGCATGAAAGACGAATACAGAAAGCTTTTTGATACACCTGTTGACAGGCGTGGCACACATTCACTTAAATGGGACGTGAAGGAAAATGAGCTTCCGATGTGGGTTGCGGATATGGATTTTAAGACGGCGCCGGCAATCATCGAGGCACTCAAAAAGAGAGTTGAGCACGGCGTGTTCGGTTACTCAATAATACCGGACGAGTGGAACGAGGCTTACTGCGGCTGGTGGGAGAAGAGACATCATTTTCACATCGAGAAGGATTGGCTCATATTTTCCACGGGCGTTGTGCCTATCCTCTCAAGCGTGGTGAGAAAGCTCACTACACCTGGAGAAAATGTGCTCATTCTGACTCCGGTTTACAATATTTTCTTCAATTCCATAGTAAACAACGGACGCAATGTGTTACAGTGCCCGTTGAGCTATGAAAATGGCGAATATTCGATTGATTTTGACAGGCTTGAGGAGGCTATGGCACAGCCTCAGACCACGATGATGATTTTCTGTAATCCTCACAATCCGGTCGGAAAGATATGGGACAGGGAGACACTCGCACATGTGGGTGAGCTTGCGAAGAAGCACCATGTCATAATTGTGTCAGATGAGATACACTGCGACATAACGGATCCTGACAAGGAGTACATTCCGTTTGCCTCCGTATCGGATATCTGCCGTGAAATCAGCATTACATGTGTGGCACCGACAAAGGCGTTCAACATGGCAGGCTTGCAGACGGCAGCAGCGATAGTCCCGGACCCATTCCTGTGCCACAAGGTAAACCGAGGTCTCAACACCGACGAGGTGGCAGAGCCGAATGCTTTTGCGATATGGGCGGCGGTGGCAGCCTTTAACGAGGGCGGCGAGTGGCTCGATGCCCTCAGGGAATACATCTACGAGAACAAGCAGATAGTGACTGAGTTCATAGAAAAGGAGCTTCCACAGATAAAGATCATATACTCTGAGGCAACCTATCTTCTGTGGCTTGACTGCTCGGCGGTGTGCGATAACTCCGAGGAGCTCGCCGACAGCATAAGAGAGCGCACGGGACTCTATCTCTCGGACGGTGTCCAGTACGGACGCACCGGGGAGAAATTTTTAAGACTTAATATCGCGTGCCCGAGGGGGAGACTTGAGGACGGACTCAAGAGGCTGAAGGACGGGATTGAGGGGTATGTACGGTAATTTTTTGCTTCAAAAAAAGCAGAAGAAGGTAATTGAGGGGAATATGTTCTGAACGCTATGTCAGGTAATTAAATGAAAAGTGTAAGTTTATGGCATATTTTGATATGTTGTCGGCTTACACTTTTTTATATAATAGGATTTGGGGTGTCAAAACATGCTGATTTAGTCTGTGAGTATATAACGTGTTATATTTATGCACATCGACTCCGGTTGTTTGCAATTCAGTCAGTCTCCGTGCTGACTGTGGCTGGACAGTGAACAGAGTCCTAAGAACAACTAAGCTTCTCACAAAAGTCGCGATATGCATAAATATAACACGTTATACACAGATAATCAGAGCAAGAAGAAGCATAAGAAAATACACGTCAGAAAGTGTCGCGTGCAATCAGCTTGAGGCGATGATAGGGGCGGCAAGGCATGCGCCGTCGGCGAAGAACAGACAGCCGTGGAAGTATATTGTTTATATGGAAAAGTCGAAGGCTGAATTGCTCGATGTTATGGAAAAGGCGCTGATAAACGAGCAGAAGGAGCATGCTCTGCTTCCGAAATCGGCTTGGGCTTTGCCGGACGCATTTCACACCTTGGAGATTATGAGAAATGCCCCGGCTGTGATTATTGTGATGAACCCTGATGGAAAATCACCATACGGGCAGCTTGACGCTGATGCGAGGCTCGCTGAGATAAGCGATTCATTGTCTATCGGTGCGTCGATAGAAAATATGCTGCTGAAGGCAACGGAATTAGGTCTTGGAACCCTGTGGATAGCCAATACTTGTTTTGCCTATAATGATTTGATGGAATTTATCAATTCGCCCGGGCAGCTCATAGGTGCCGTAGCGGTCGGATACGCGGACGAAAAGCCGAACCCAAGACCGCGGAAGGAGATGGGGGAGATACTTGAGTATAGGGATTAGGGAGGAAATTGGGTAGAGCTTTTTCAGATACCTTTTGTATTTATAGGTTAAACAAATCGCTATGTGTCCCCGTGCGTGTAAGAGTGAGCACAAGCACGTCCTCCTCATAACGATATATAAGAAGCCAATCCGGTTGAATATGACATTCTCTATGACCAATCCAATTTCCTGTCAAAGGATGGTCTTTATGCTTTGGGTCAAGAACTTCGCCGTTTGCTGGTTTTGTGATTATTTCTTTTAGTAAATCAGTGTTTAAGCCGCGCCGCTTGATAAGTTTATAATCTTTCTTGAATTGTGTGGTATTTTTGATTTCGTATTTGGTCATTCATCAAGGTCTGCAAAAAGTTCATTTAAGTCATGGTATCCTTTGACAGCAGGGTCTTTTGCAATCCTTTCTGCCTCAAGCATAGCAGAGACGGTTTCTTTATTTGGAGAGCCTTCTGTTATTTTGAAGGGAATTCCACGCTCGCGCAGTGATTGTCTGACGAAAATATTAAATGCGGTGCTCAGATTCATACCGAGCTCTTCGTATAAAGCTTCAGCAGCCGCCTTGAGATTACTGTCCATACGAATACTTATATTGCTGGTGGTCGACTTTGCCATGATATCATATCCTCTCTTTATTGATATTTATATTATATGATGTTTGCACTAAAATATCAATACATTGCACGAAAAATACAACAAAATGATTTGACTCAGGATTTGCATAAAATATTTTTAAATATGCTGCGATTATGTTATTATAAGCGTAGTGGAATGATATTCAGTGATAGAAAAATTATTGCGATTTATCAGAGAGCACTTGGAAATTTAATTTTATGGGAGGTATAAGCATGAGATACGATGTCACTATCGACAAACAGCTTTTTGAGATATACCCGGATATCAGATTGGGACTTATGCGTTTCAAGGCAGATGTGGAAAAGTCCGATGATAATTTCTGGTCGTACATGGAAAATGAGGTGCTTCCAAAGGTGAGGGAAGCGATAGACGGAAAAGAATGGAGCGAAATTCCGGGCGTTGGCACAAGCCGTGCTGCCTATAAGGCGTTTGGCAGAAATCCGGGCAGGTACAGAGTATCTTCGGAGGCGCTGTTGCGCCGTGTCCGCAGGGAAGACGAGCTGTATCACATCAATTCCGTGGTTGATGTAAACAATCTTATTTCAGTAAAGAGCGGGCTGTCCGTCGGTTCGTATGATATCGGAAATATTCACGGAGCTGTCACTCTGCGTAAAGCTGAAAACGGTGAGGGATACAACGGCATCGGCAAGGAATTTCTGGACATGGAGAATATGCTCGTGCTTGCGGACGATGAGGGTATTTTCGGTTCCTCAATGTCTGATTCGACAAGGGCGATGGTAACGGAAATGTCAAAGGATATTCTGGTGGTTGTCTATTGTTTTGAGAAGGATATTGACCTCGAAAGTCTGCTGGAGGAAGGAAAAAAGGCATTTATTAAATTTGCTTCGGCTGAGGACATGGAGATATGGAGTGTGTGAGCGTCTTTTTCATATAAAAATTCAATTAAATTATTGGATTGGAGGATTGAAAAATGACTGTTCACGAATTTGGAGATAAAACAAATCCGGTTATTATGCTTTTTCCGGGGACGATGTGTTACTGGAGGGGAAATTTTGGCGGTGTCATAGATGAATTGTCAAAAAAATTTTATGTCGCCGTGGTCGCGTACACGGGCTTTGATGAAAAAGATACCGAGAGCTACGTCCGCGTCGGAGATGAGCTGAACAGGATTGAAAAATACATAAATGACAATTATGGCGAGAAAATTTAAGGCAGATATGCTCGCAGGAATAATGGTAAAGGTTACATATAATTTTATTCACACCGGAAAATATAATTCCAAGTTGATGCAGAAGCGCTTCAAAAAGCAGATGGACAGTCCCAACCCGTATAACCGCGCTTTTGTGGCGATGACCGGAAGGGATAAGTACGACATGAGCTTTATCACCAAGGATAGCCTGAAAAATCAGTTTAAATCTGACCTCATTACGCCGCTTCCCGAGCAGATTGACAACGGAGAGACGGAAATTCATGTATTTTACGCAAAAAAGATGGGTGAAAAATATCTCGAAAGATACAACAAATATTTTAAAAATCCAATTATACATGAGCATGATATGAGGCATGAGGAGCTTCTCGGAGTGTACCCGAAGGAGTGGTGTGAGCTCGTTGAAAAAATATGTATATGATGCTTCAAATATCAAAACATGTTAATTAACATGATTTCCTACAAATAGGATAGCACATTTTGTTGAACTTTTTTTGTATTATTTTGGCTAGGACAACGGGCAAATTTATGGTAGGATAATTGCAAATAATATTAGGAGATTTGAGAATGGATAAGCATATATCTTATAGGGAAATGAATGAAACGGATATTGAAAAAGTGATTTCTATATATATTGAATATTATAATAATTATGAAGGTGGAGAATGGACATATCAGACAACCTACAAAAGAATATATCAGGTATATAGCCGGGAGGACTCACTGTGCATTGTATGTGAAAAGAATAATGAAATAATTGGATTTGTAATGGGATATTTTGAGCAGTACGATGATGTAAGGGCATATGATTTGGTTGAGATTGTCATAGCATACGAATATCAAAATCAAGGATATGGTACGGAATTTATGATGGAGATAGAAAAAATTGTCAAAGCGAATGGCGGAGCACTAATTCAATTACAAGCTGTAAATGATGATATACATGAAAGATTTTATGATAGATTAATGTATAAAAACTGCAATAATCTGGTTATTAAATCTAAGTGGATAGCAGATTGTTAATTTAAAGTGCATTATAGAAAATGGAGAAGAGGCTGTAAAATAAGCCCATGATAAAAAACGCCGGAACCGGCAAATTGAGGCATCGTCTCAAATACCGGTTCCGGCGTTTCTGTGTATATATCCGCCACCGAAGCAAGGCGTACATTCCTGTATGCTTTGCTTCAATCAGCCTTCATACTGCTTTTGGCTGGAATAAAGCTTATTTTTCCGTACTATTTTTACCAAGTACAATAGCGTTCATAGCCTCGATAAGGTCAACTGTCTGGCTTCTCGGAACGAGTGCGATTGACTTGCCGTCAACGGTAGCCAGACAGGTGCTTCCGTCGTATCTGTAGAGATTGATTGTCGTCTGAGGGAAGGCATCGTTGTCAAGATAGAGCGTTATGCTTATCTCCTCCTTCTGATCAGCCGTTTCATCGGTAAAGCTGTCGGCGATGAGTATTGCCAGAACTATAACGCTGATTGCGAGGGAGTAGGAGCCGCCCTTTAACGCAACCATATTTTTTCTTGGTTTGTTGTGATTATCATGTTTTTTTAAGCTGCCCATTAGTTGTACCTCCTCTTTTCAAGTGACTGTACGGACAAAAACAGGAAAAATACAATCACGGTGAGATAATATACAATGGCATTCATATCGAACACGCCGTTGACAAAGGTTGAAAAGCGCTTGAACAGCGACAGCTTTGTCATGATATCCGGTATGAGCCCCTCAAAGACGGAGCTGTTTATGCGGCAGGTGATGCAGACGGCGAATATGAGCACTATGCCGAGAGCATACGAGAGTGTGTCGTTTTTCGTGAGGTGATGCACGATGCAGCCGAGCAGCACGCAGAAAACACACAGCACGATGGCTGAACCCATGGCGGTCGAGGAGACATACTCGGCGAGGCTCACGCTGAAATAGTTTAACAGTATGACTGCGATGCCTATTCCGGCTGCAAAGCCCTGATTGTCGGTGAGCGATGAGATGAAAACACCTATCGCAAGCAGCGCGGCGCCCATGACAAAAAATGCAAGTATCGAGCCGTAGGAGGTGAGCAGATACACATCGCCGAACTGTGCAAATATAAGCGGATAGATGCTTATTATCGCAAGAGGTATCAAAAATACAACCAACAGCGCGAGATATTTACCCATGACAACCTGAAAAGTGGTTATCGGGAGGGAATATAGAAGCTGGTCGGTTTTCTGCTTGCGCTCCTCAGCGATTACTCTCATGGTGAGAATTGGAACTATGATTACAAATACAATACTGCTGTAGCTTAACACATACTCGAAATTGCTGACCGATGCCTGCAAATTATACCTCAGAGCGCCTATTCCGATGAAAACCAACAGGAACGCGCCGAATATGTACGCTGTCAGCGAATGAAAATAATTCTTTAATTCATGCTTGAATACTGCGGTCATTTTTCTTCTGCCTCCTTATTCTTCGTATTGGCATTTTCCGTGAGTTCGATAAATACGTCCTCGAGAGTTGCCTTCTTAGGTGTCAGCTCTAAGAGCGGTATATTTTCATTCGCAAACGCGAGGAAAATCGAGCGCGTGACGGCGTATATATCGTTATTATTCACGGAAAGGTGAGCCGTGGTGCGGTATGGGTGAGCGTTATCTGCATTTTCAGATGTGTTGCTATTCGAGATACCTGTAAGCGGTGCGGCTTCATTTATATCAACATCGGCTTGTGATGCAGAGACTGCCGGCTGGTCAGTTGTATTTTCTGTATCAAAAGAGATATCAGTGACAGCTTCAATATCTTTAAGTATTTCCGTAACTTTATTTTCGTCTGCCTCAGCGGTTATGGTCACACCGCAGTCGGCTAAAAATGTCTTTTCGAGAGCGTCAGGCGTATCGTAGGCTATGAGCTGACCGTGTGCGATTATCAGGATTTTCTCGCAGATAGTCTGAACCTCGGAGAGAATGTGCGAGCTCAGGATAACCGTGTGCTCCTTTCCGAGCTGCTTTATGAGCTCTCGTATCTCGATAATCTGTATCGGGTCGAGACCGACGGTAGGCTCATCGAGTATAATCACCTTCGGATTGCCAAGAAGCGCCTGTGCAATTCCGACACGCTGCTTGTAGCCCTTTGAGAGGGCGGATATGCGCTTGTGGCACACGTCGCCTATGCGGGTCTGCTCGACCACGGTTTCAATCTGCTCACGCAGCGCCGCACCCTTCAAGCCCTTTGCCTGACCGACAAAATTCAGATATTCGAGCGGAGTCTCATTCATGTACAATGGCGGCTGCTCCGGGAGATATCCGATAAGCCTCTTTGCCTTGTCGGGCTCCTCAAAAATGTCGTGCCCGTCAATGAGCACATGCCCCTCCGTGGCGGAAAGACACCCTGTCATAATGTTCATGGTCGTGGATTTTCCGGCACCGTTGGGACCTAAGAAGCCGTACACGGCACCGTCCCCGATTTCAAAGGACAGGTCATTCACGGCGGTAAAATCACCGTAGCATTTGGTCAAATGTTCTACAGCTATCATGTAAATCCTCCTTGTTTTTCTGAAGGAAAAATCCTAATGCGTGCTTGCACGCTATGCTCATGGCGAGGAGAGGATTTGTCCTCCTTGTTTTTCCGTTTTTTTTTGCACGCAAATTTATTCGCTCAAAAAATTATAGCCCCTCAGTTTTTTACTTTGGGAGCTACAATTTTTTAACTATATGCGATTATAATATGTGAAGCTGAAATGACGCTGAAAAAAAGAGCGTATTATGTGAAGATTGTGTGAAATTTTATTTGAAAACGGTTGATGCCGTCGGCGCTTTCCACCTTAATTGAGGTGTGGTGAAGTGAGGCTATGTTGGCTGCGATGGAGAGCCCGAGCCCCGAGCATGGAATGGCGCTTCGCGAGCAGTCGGCGCGGTAAAATCGTGTGAACAAATTATTGAGGTCGTGCGAGTTTATCTGTGCGCCCTCGTTTGCGACGGAGAGAACACAGTGCGTTTTGTCACAGCGCTTTAGTGTGAGCCAGATGTTGGCGCCGCTCTGCGAATATTTGCAGGCATTGTCCAGAAATATTTCGACCAGCTCGGTGAGCATCGCCCTATCACCTTTTATATGTACATTGTCGTCGAGCTCCGTGTGAAGCGTCTGACCGTGCTCAAAGAAAACCGCGTCAAATGTCAGGGCGGCGTCCCGGGCGATGGAGGAGAGGTTGATGTCGGCAAAGGAGGCAGCAGCTTTCTTTGATGCGCCCGTGTCTGGCTCAGTCTTTGCAAGTTCGAGCATGCGGGAAATTAGTTCCTTCATTCTAAGTGCCATGGTCCGGGTTGAGCGCGTGAGCTTTGGCAGGGCGTTCATATTTATTAAATTGTTTTGCATAATGGCTTCGTTCATCAGGTCAGTGTTGGTGAGTATGACGGTCATCGGTGTTTTCAGCTAGTGTGAGGCGTCCGCGATAAACTGCCGCTGTTTTTTGAAAGCGATGTCAACCGGGGCGGCAACCCAGCGCGACAGAAGTATGCTGAGCCCCATAAAAATACAGAAGCCCACTGCACCTATGATAAAACAGGTGATTAGCAGATTGTGCAGTGTTGAAGTCTCACTCGACATGCCGGCGAAAACGATACACGGGTTGAGCGGGTTCTCGCTCATGTAATACCGCAGATTATAGTCGGGCAGAGTGCCAAGATGCTTTTGCGATGACAGAACTATGTCGGCAAGCTCCCTCAGAAAGCTGTCGTTGGTCAGCTCATAATATCCGCCATGTGCCGTGATAAGTTCGCCTTTCGGTCCGAGCCTGAGCAGAAAATAAGGCAGCCGCACCTCATCCCCCGTGCTGTCGGGTTGACCAAGTGATAGGGGTTCCATTGCCAGGGATTTCATCATGCTTATGCTCTCATTCTCGAGATTTTGCCTTGTAAAAAAATAGATGAGCCCGAGGATTGAAAAGAGCATTATGGTTATTATTGTCATATTTATAATCACAAATTTTGTCCTGAGTTCCTTTATCATGCGCTCATCTCCTCCAGATGATAGCCGAGCCTGCGTACAGCCTCAATCTTTATGTTTGAACCGATATAGGAGAGCTTTTTTCTCAGAAAGCCTATGTACACCTCCACATTATTCTCGACCGCATCGGAGTCATAGCCCCAGACCTTTGAGAGGATATGCTCCTTCGGGACATTGTTCTGTCCCGCGCTCATCAGTATTTTCATTATCTCAAATTCTTTGGCGGACAGCCTTATCTCGCTGTCCCCGCAGGACAGTATTGCCGAGGAAAGTTCAAGTGCGGTATTCCCGAAGTTCAGCGAATTGACCTGAACTCCCTGACGCCTGAGGAGTGCGTTTATGCACGCTAAGAGCTCTCTCGTATCAAACGGCTTGCCAAGATAGTAGTCGGCACCGCAGTTAAGTCCTTCAATGCGGTCATCAAGAGCGGTTTTCGCGGTGAGCATGAGTATTGGAGTGCCGTTCTTAGCCGCGCGCAGTCTCTTTGCCACCTCACAGCCGTTCACGGCAGGAAGCATAACGTCGAGTATTATAAGGTCATATATACCTAAAAGTGCATATTCAAGCCCGGTCTCCCCGTCGTAGGCGGCGTCCGAGTCGTAGCCGTCAGCGCCAAGCAGGGAGCGCACGGACTCGGAGAGAAGAGGCTCGTCCTCAATAACAAGAATTTTCATGGGGTGTTCTCCTTTATAATTTATATTGAATAAGGACTAAGGTTACAAAGCATGTTTTGGCACCCTAATCGAATTAGGCGTCTGCGAAACGCCACAAGTCGCATAAATACGGCATTTTTTTGTTACTGAAATTAAAAATTTCCTCTCGGTTTGTGACATAATGAGCGCAAGAGCGCTGGGGAAGCTTGCTCACTCTTGGCGTCTGCGAAATTATTGTGGAAGCTTCCTCATGAGGAAGTTTACTCATGAGTAAATTTACTCATGATATAGTGGAGCTGTTCAGAAACCAATTACCGCCTGACCGGGCTATTTTCACATAGCAGCGGTAAAATATATTCTATTTTTCTGTATTTCAGTTGTATGTTACCGCTTGAGTGGCTTTGCTATTCTAATAAGCCGTATGATTTCTCGTATATCAGCTCTTTTTGTAATAATAAGGTGTTAATTTTACCGCCCGAGATAAAAATTTGTTAATGCAGGCGGTAAGTATAACTATTTTTTCTTTCTTTTGAAGCAGCTATTACCGCTTGATAATATGTATCAAACTTTTAAGCGGTAATCATTAAGCAAAGCTCATGCTACTAGGTGGTTTTGCTCGGATTAATTCGCAATGTATTATAGCATTATAAATAGAATTTTGGGTGTGTTCACACAATTTTCAGAAATTATAGAGATTAGAATGGTTGGCGCCAGAGCTTTTTTGGTTGCTATTGTTGGAAATTGCATCTATAATTTAGGTAGGAGATGTTGAGGTCAAGTAAACTAACATTTGCAAATTGGATTAATTGTGTGATAATTAATCAGTGAAATTATTAGTGGCAAAACATGTTCTGTAAATACAACACGTTATACACTCACACATTAAATCAGCATGTTTTGACCTCAACACTATATGTTTATAATATTTCAGAGTGCCTCTGCGGGCGCGGAAATGGAGAAGGTTATGGCGGGAGCGGTTGAGAGTAAGTTATACATTAAGAATAAGAAGGGCGCGGACATAACACCCGGTATGTTCGGCGTTTTCTATGAGGATATCAATTACTGCTGCGACGGTGGAATAAGCGCACAGCAGCTCGAAAATGCGGCATTTGAGTTCGTTGAGGCGTTCGGCTACAAGGACAATTATTCCACAAAATACGATGGGCTGTACGGCTGGATTGCCTACCCGACGAATGGAGACGGGGCGGTGCTTTCGATTAGTCAGGACAAGCCTGTGTCGGAGGCAGCTCCGCATTATCTGGTGTTTGAACCGAAAATGGGTCAGTGTGGTTTTGCAAATAAAGCATACGATGGAATTTATCTTCGCGAGGGCATGAAGTATCATGTGAGCGCGTATCTTAAAAGCGACAACTACAGCGGTTCCGTCCGTATAAAAGTCGGAAATCAGAGCTGCGTGCTGACAGAGCAGGTTACGGGCGAATGGGTAAAATATGAAGCGGTGCTCGAGGCGTCAGCAATGGAAAGATATGAGCTTTTTGTGGTGGAGCTCGATGAGGACAAGATATCGGAAGGCTGTGAGCTCTGCGCGGACTTTTTCTCGTTTGTCGCAGATGACGCTGTGTGCGGAGTGTTCAGAAGGGATATCACGGAAATGCTAAAGAGCATGAAGCCGGGCTTTATGCGTTTCCCGGGAGGCTGTATTGTAGAGGGAAATGAGCTTAGCAACAGGTATCAGTGGAAGCATACGGTCGGCAGCCGCGAGGAGAGGATACGAACCTGGAACCGCTGGGCTGTCCACGGTAATGAGGAGAAGCCGTTTGCGGCGGGGGCGTTCAGCCACTACAACCAGAGCTATGATATAGGCTATTACGAGTATTTTCTGCTCTGTGAGTACATAGGTGCAAAGCCTCTTCCGGTTCAGAATGTTGGTCTTGCCTGCCAGTATCAGTCGACGCAGAAGGTCAGCCCGGAGTCGGAGGAGTTCAAGGAGTATGTTCAGGACGTATTAGATCTTATCGAGTTTGCCAATGGTTCAACAGACACGAAGTGGGGAGCACTCAGGGCGAAGATGGGGCACCCGGACAGCTTCAACCTCGAGATGATTGGAATAGGAAATGAACAGTGGGAGAATGAGGAGTCGGAGTTCTTCAAGCGTTACGGTCTCTTTGAAAAGTCGGTTCACGAAAAATATCCTGAAATAAAGCTCATCGGTTCTGCGGGTCCCGATGTCAAGTCGGATTATTATAGGAAGGCTTGGGACTATTACAGAGACAACAAACCCGACGATTTTGTTTACGCGGTTGACGAACACTACTATTGTCCGCCTGAGTGGTTTATGGAAAATACAGGATTTTATGACAGTTATCCGAGAAATGTCAAGGTGTTTGCCGGAGAATATGCGGCTCATGTTCAGAAGCAAGCTATGGACAGCTCTAAAAACACGCTCGGTGCGGCGCTCAGCGA
>CAMEEX010000032.1 GCA_945915235.1 uncultured Clostridia bacterium
GGGCTTACGCGCTCAATGTTCATCGCCGCGCCCGTAATTCACAATATGCCCGACCTGACAATCAACGGCTACAGGATTGCGGATTATTACAAGCAGCAGATACTCGACATATGTACCGAGGGACACCCTTCGTATGTGGGTTCCTACTACGAAATCAAGGAGAGCACGAACTCCGACAGCTTCAGAACTTTCCAGCAGACGGTTGAGACCTGTGCGCTTGTAATCTGCCTGTGGGCGAGCAAAGAAGAGATATGGGACACCTACACAAAGGCGGAGAAGGACAAGATAGCGGCGTTTCTTGACAGCTATGCGAGAAATGCCACGGTTCCGCAGAACTGGCGGCTTTTTAACATGCTCGACATGGCGTTTTTACACATGAACGGCTATGACATCGACGAGGAGATTATGGCTGACCACGCGCAGGCTATATTGGAGTACTACGCCGGGGACGGCTGGTACAGGGACGGTCAGAGCTTCGACTATTACTCCTGCTGGGCGTTCAATTTCTATGCGCCGATGTGGAATAACTGGTACGGTTATGAAAATATGCCGTATGTTGCGGAGCAGTTTGAGGAAAATTCCAACAAGCTCATGGAGACCTATGCCGATTTCTTTGACGAGGACGGCTATACAAATATGTGGGGCAGAAGCAACATCTACCGTTTCGCTGCGACAAGCTCCTTCGACGGAAATATGCTTCTTAAACACCCTACGGCAGATGCGGGGCTTTCAAGGAGAATTATGTCGGGCTCGCTGATGCAGTTTCTCGGAAGAGAGGATTTTCTGTGGGACGGGATACCTACGCTCGGCTTCTACGGACAGTTTGCACCGCTCGTCCAAGGGTACTCCTGCGCGGAGTCACCTTTCTGGCTCGGCAAGGCGTTCATGTGCCTGCATCTTCCTGCTGACCACCCGTTCTGGACGGCGAAGGAGAACAACGGAAGCTGGGAGAAAATGAGTGATGGCGAGGTGAAGGAGACGGCGCTTGACGGGCCGGCACTCTGCTTCACGAACCATAAATCAAACGGCGAGACAATCCTCCGCTCGGGAAAGATTGTAAAAAATGTCGGTGACAAGCATGGGCTCTGGAACTATGCGAAGCTCTCCTTCAACACAAAATATCCTTGGGAGGCTACGCCTAAGTTTGACGAAAAAGAGAATGAGTGTTTCAACGTGGCTGAGAATATGGTCGAGTCGCAGCAGTATGTACTCCGCGATGTGACAAGCGGCGATATTTCGCTTGCAAACGCGACCTTCTGGAGTGGGCTCAGGGATGGTGTGCTCTACAGGCGGCAGTTCTTCAACTACCGTCTTGATGTGGAGATGCACTGGATACAGGGAATGTATCTCGCGGATTTCCCTATTGAGTACGGCATAATGCGTGTCGACAAGCTCAAGCTTCACAGAAGACCCGTCGAGCTTACGCTCGGGGCATACGGCTTTCCTGACAACGGAACGGAGATTGTGAAAAAGGAGAGCAGTGAGGAGCTTCTTGGAAAGCACGCGCAGGCGGTTATATTAAAGGGTAAGGACGCCTGCGGCAACGAAAAACAGCTTGCCATGACAATATATGACGGCTGGGATTTCATAGACCTTGTCCATAGCACTGGTAGCAATCCCGACTCGGAAAAATCCATAGTCGTCTATGCCGGAGCTAAGAGAAATAAGCAGTACGGCGGACACGAGAAGTATATAATGATTTCGCAGGTGCTCACCAAGGAGAGTCATGAGGACTTCACGGCGGACGAGCTGTTTCCAATTAAGAACATAGTATACACCGACCCACAGCAGTGCGGATGCTTCGGAACGGTAAGGCTTGAGCTTAAGAACGGAACCGTAAGGAATGTGGACTTTGCGGGGATTGAGGGGAAGTTGAGTCTGTAGCAGGGCAGTCTGCTTTGCCGGTTGCTTGATAGTGTTAAATTGAGATTTTATGAATAATAGAGGCTCATATATAAATGTTTCATATATAAAGATTTCGTTTATAAAGGCTTCATATATATAAAGGCATCATGCGGGACGCTTTGAATGTCCGTGCATGATGCCCTTATTGTGTGCATGTGTACATGAGCACATGTGCCAATGTATGCACGCATATATGCACATATGCCAATATCCATAATATGCCAATATACATAATATGCCTATATACATAATATGCCTATATGCATATTATACGGTTACACTTCGGCGATAACCTCAACCTCGCAAAGCACGTTCTTAGGAAGTGTCTTTACTGCGACGCAGGAGCGGGCAGGCTTACCTGTGAAGTACTTAGCGTAAATCTCGTTGAATTTTCCGAAATCGCCCATGTCTGCGAGGAAACAGGTTGTCTTTACGACATTCTCGTAGGAAACTCCGGCTGCGGAAAGAAGTGCGCCGAGGTTCTTCATAACCTGCTCTGTCTGCTCCTCGATGGTTGTCCCGACAACTGCTCCGGTTGCAGGGTCAAGAGGAACCTGGCCTGATGAGAAGAAGAAGCCGTTGGTGATAAAGCCTTGTGAGTATGGTCCGATTGCCGCAGGAGCGTCAGGTGTATTAACTAATTTCATGATTGTTTGCCTCCATAAAATATATTTTACTTGTATTTTAACGCGTCACAAGGAAAAAGTAAACAGGATATATTTTTCGAGGGAAATTTTAGGATATTTCGAGAATAATTTAAAGATATTTTTGAGGGCAATTCGAGTATATTTTGAGGATATTTCAAGGTTAATTTGAGGAAAGTTTAATCTGTCGAGCTGGATTTTATATTTCTGAGTAGTACATTTCCGGGTAGTATCTTTCCGATAGAGGCGTTGAAAGCGGCAGTTGAGTGATTTCTCGGTAGTATCTTTCACGGTAGTGCCTTTTTCTGTAGTATCTTTTTCTATCGTGTCTTTTTCTGTCATGCCTTTTCTGCCGTACCCTTTTTTGTCATGCCCCGGGTATTAAAAATGAACTTACCGCCTGAAAGGGCTGTTTTCATATAGCGGCGGTAAAAAAGTGTGCTATTTCTTCATGTTTAAGCGCTAGTTACCGCTTGTTTAAAGTTATTATCTTTACAGGCGGTAAATTTTTTCAAAATGGAAGCTTTTTCTAACTAAGAGCTTCCAATTTTACCGCCGGAATAAGGATTTATAAATTATAGGCGGTAATTATAGATAAAATTTCTTTGATTTCACAAGATTATTACCGCCTCATACCTGACACCCGGCTTTTAGGCGGTAAACGTCTCCTAAAATGCTGAGCTGTGAGCTATCAGGTTAGTTGTTTCTTGATTAAATTGCCGATTTATTGTACCTCTTCAGTTTTAATTAAAAATCAGCAAACAAGCATTTTTATGTCACATGTACTATATATATTATTTTGAGAATAAACAGGCTGTTCTAAGATTTTGTGATGGGGAGTGGCTATGCGGGGAATATTCAACAGAATGTATGTGAGCATCTACGAGCTTCCGTGTGAGGAAAAATGCACAAGGGACGGGGTGAAGAAATCGGCGGTATCGGACGAAGGCTTGTACGGTCAGGGCTTTGAGGTCATTAAGAGGTGTGTCGGCAGCAGTGGAGATTTTATAAGAATAAGGACAGAATACGGCTATGAGGGGTATGTGAGGAGCTGTGATGTGATAATATGTGAAGATACATCAATGTGCAGAGACAACAGCGTATGCGAAGATACATTGATATGCAGAGATAACAGCGTATGCGAAGATACATCGATGTGCAGAGATAACAGCATGTGTGGAAATACATCGATGTTTGCGGAAGGCAGCACAAATGGAAGTGTCCCCAAATGCCAACAGTCTATAATACCCCATAAAAAAGAGCATCAAGGCTATCAGGAAAATAGGAAGTGCAGTTTAATACAGGTAAAAAAATCCGTGGCAGATATTCTGTCGGCCCCTTTTGTGTCCTCCGTGAGGCTTATGAGCGTGACAAGAGGTGCCGTCCTGATGTGCTGTGGTGAGACATCTGTATCACACCCTGACTGTGGTTATGTATGCGTCAGGCTCTACGATGGCAGAGCAGGCTATATCAAAAAATCCTACCTCGAGCCCTACGCCATGCCCCTAGATGAAAAGAAGATAGGCAGGCTTGATGAGGACAGCTTCAGGGAGAAGCTTGTGCAGACAGCTAAATCCTACCTCGGGACGCAGTACCGCTGGGCTGGCAAGACGCCGCTTGGTATTGACTGCTCCGGGCTTACCTCGATGGCATATATGTTAAACGGCGTGTATATTTACCGCGATGCCAGGCTTGTGCCGGGCTTTGCGGTGAAGGAGATACCGTATGAGTGCATGAAAAAGGGGGATTTGATTTATTTTCCGGGGCATATTGCAATGTATATCGGCGATGGTGAGTACATTCACTCGACGGCGAGGGAGGGGAGCGACGGGGTGGTGATTAACAGCCTTGACAAGGGAAGTGCGCGCTACAGGGAGGATTTAGCGCAAAGCCTGTATGCGGTTGGAAGTATATTCAAGAATGCGATAAATATAAGTGATATGGCAGATTAAGTTTGAAAGTAAAACTTTTACACTGCTTATGACAGTACTGCAAGCAATGCCTGCAGTATGCGGGAGGTATATATAAATGAAGGTTTTTGACATGCACTGTGATACGCTGTCGGCGATTATGTACGACAGGAAGAACAATAAACATTCGGAGCTAAGACAGAATGACCATCATCTTGACCTTATGAAGATGAAGAAGGGCGGTTATCTGTTGCAGTGCTTTGCTGTGTACATCAACAAGGAGTATTCAGAGAACGTGCTTTTAGACGGAATGAAGCTCGTGGATATTTTTTATGAGGAGCTGGAGAAAAATAAGGATATTATTTCGCAGGTGAAGCGCTATGCGGACATCGAGACCAATATGAGAACGGGGAAAATGTCGGCGCTTCTTAGCGGGGAGGAGGGCGATATCTGTGCCGGAAGCCTCGAGATGTTAAGAAACTACTACAGGCTGGGGCTCAGAATGATGACCCTTACCTGGAACCACGAGAGTGAGTTAGCCTATCCGAACTATGTGGTGTACGACAGTGACGGAAGCTTCACCTACAACTCAGAGGCGTCCAAGGGACTCAAGGAGAAGGGCTTTGAGTTCATTGCCGAGATGGAGAGACTCGGGATTGTGATAGATGTGTCGCACCTTTCGGACGCGGGCTTTTGGGATATCTATGACAACACGTCCAAACCTTTTGTGGCGAGCCACTCTAACGCGAGGGCGATGACACCTCATGTGAGAAATCTGACCGACGATATGATAAGGGCGTTTGGACAGAGAGGCTGCGTTACGGGGCTCAATTACTGTGGAGCCTTCTTAAACAGCGATGGCAAAGGCGGCGTTGATGCAGCGAGCAGGATTGAGGACATGGTGCGCCATGTGAAGTATATAACCAATCTCGGTGGGATTGACGTGATGGCGCTCGGCTCGGATTTTGACGGGATAGGCGGGAAGCTTGAGCTTGTTGACGCGTCGTATATGCCGGGACTTGCCGATGCGCTCGTCAAAGCAGGTTTTAGTGAGAATGATGTGGAAAAAATATTTTATAAAAATGCGCTCCGTGTGTTTAAGGAATGTATGCGCTGAAATTGTGCTAAACATTTAACAATGCCTCGTTTTTCGTTTCCCTGAATAATAGATTTGCACAATAAAAAATGCGTTTCATATACAGTTTGTACAAAAATATGGTTGTTCTTTACAATAAAACTACCAAAAAATGGTTCTTTTTCTATTTGCACATCTTGACATGATGTGTAATAATGGCACTTGTAAGAAAAAGGAAAAACAAGTGGTCATTCAAATGCAGTGACAGGCAGACTTAAAGATGGGTCTGTCAGGAAAGGAAAGGGATTATTATGTTAAGAGGTTTTATTAAGTGTATCAGCCGTAAGGAAAGAATTAATTATATGATGGACAACAGATTTGGTAACTGGTCTGAGTCAGAGCTTGCATCAGTTATGAAGATCGTTGGTGTTAAGGGCGATTACAGCAAGGCTTCCAAGGAAGACAAGATTAAGGCTATCGTCGCTACACTCAAGCTTGCAAAGGATGATAAGGCTCAGTTCGACCGTGTAACTGACAACGGAGCAGCAGTTGATGATATGGACGCAATGAAGGACAGCGTTCAGTATACAAGACTTGTCACTAACCTTTACGCAAAGAGCAGCCAGTTAGTATAATTATGTAAATAAAGCACACAATAAGACCGATGGAAGCACCATCGGTCTTATTTTTTTGCGAATGAGAGGTATATTACATTGAAAAAAATTTCGGCTTCACTGAAGGAAAATGCGCTGGAACTAAAGAAGATACTTCATGTTGATAAGAACTTTGACCTTATATACAGGGAGCAGAAATTGGGACAGAAGGACGCGGGCTTCTTTTTTATTGATGGCTTTATAAAGGATACGATAATGGAGAGACTCCTGAAGTCGTTTTCAGATTTGCAGGAGGATGATGTGCCGGACAACGCCCGGGAATTCTCCGACAAATACATTCCGTATGTGGAGGTCGACCTGCTAGACGATGTTGAGGATATCGTGACGGCTATATTGTCGGGCGTGGCCTGCTATTTTGTCGACGGGTACAAGGAATGTATGGCTATCGACTGTCGAACATATCCGATGAGAAGCGTCGATGAGCCGTGGAAGGACAGGGTGCTGAGGGGCTCGAGGGACGGCTTTGTCGAGACCGTGGTCTCGAATGTCGCGCTTATCAGAAGAAGGATAAGGGACCCGAGGCTGTGTGTCGAGATATTGCAGGCGGGGGTAAAGTCGAGGACGGATATCTCGGTGGCGTATATAGAGGGCGTGGCTGACATGAAGCTCGTGAGAAAGATAAAGGACAAGATATCAGCAATAAATGTCGATGCGCTCACGATGAACATTGAGAGCCTTGCTGAGGCAGTGCTTGACGGACCGTACATCAACCCGTTTCCGAAGTTTAAATACACGGAGCGTCCCGACACGGCGGCAGCGGCAATATTCGACGGAAATATTGTGCTTTTGGTTGACAATTCACCTGCGGTCATCATAGTGCCGACGAGCATATTCGATGTCATGGAGGAGGCGGATGACTTCTATTTTCCGCCGATTGTAGGAAACTATATAAGATTTTCGCGGTTCCTTATGTCGGTGCTGACGCTGATACTCACGCCGATGTGGATGGCGCTCATAGAGTATCCCGAGAAGCTCCCCGACTGGCTGGCGTTTATCAACCTTGCGGACGAGGCAAACATTCATGTGTTCTGGCAGCTTCTGATACTCGAGTTTGCGATTGACGGACTGAGGCTTGCGGCAGTCAACACGCCGACGATGCTGTCGACGCCGCTCTCTGTTGTTGCGGGTATTGTGGTCGGGGAGTATGCGGTGAGCTCAGGCTGGTTTTCGCCAGAGACGATGCTCTACATGGCGTTTGTTGCCATCGGAACCTACGCACAGGCGAATTTCGAGCTCGGCTACGCGATTAAGTTTTTCAGGCTTATAACGCTTGTGCTGACTTATATTTTCTACTGGTGGGGGTTCTTTGCGGGAATCATCATCACGCTCATCGCGATAGCGTTCAACAATACGATATCGGGCGAGAGCTACATCTACCCGGTAATTCCGTTTAACGGAAAGAAGCTTGTGCGTAAACTGTTCCGCGTGAGGCTTCCGAGAAATTAGGGAATAAAAAAGGAGGGCCCGGCACTTCGGGGAAAGTACCGGGCTTTATGAAAAAGAAAAAGAATTCTGTTAGGCAAAACTAAAATCAATATTCAAGAGGTTTTCTGTTTCTCACCTCTGTCTTAACTTTGATTATAGTATATAAGTCCTATGTGTCTTTGGTGTGAAACAAAAATGAACAATTTGTGAACAATTATCAATAAAGTGTTAAAAATGGTCATTTTTAGATGCAATTTGTACAAAAATGGATTGATAATGGACAAAACAAAAAGTAAAATGTATAATATCAAAGGGAATTTATAGATTTCCTTGTTAAAAAATACAGAAAGAGGTTGATTGATATGGAACATAGCAAGAAATATGCATGGACATGGAAGGTTAAGCCTGAGTGCCTCGATGAGTATGTTAAGATGCACAACAATCCATGGCCGGAGATTATGGAGGAGCACACTAAGGCGGGCTACCGCAACTACTCCATCTTCCAGAACGGAAACCAGTTCTTCTACTGCTTCGAGTGCGATGACATCAAGTACGCTAACGAGTACATAGCTAAGAGTGAGGCTTGCAACCGCTGGAACGCCATCACATCCAAGATGGTTGAGGGGTCCTTTGACTTCAATGAGGAGGAGCCGATTAAGTTCATGCCTGAGGTATTCTATCTCAAGTAGAATCAAAATTTAAAAATGTATGGGGCTGTTTATCTGTATTTAGATGGACAGTCCTGTTTTTTTATTATATAATCATAGATAAAGGTCTGGACGGAGCAATCCGCCGGTACAGGCGTGAATATGTTTTTTCAGGAGGCAGGTCATATGTGGGCATATGAGAGTACTTTTTATCAGATATATCCGTTGGGATTTTGTGGCGCACCGTTCGAGAATGACGGGCAGCCGGAGCACAGAATATTGAAGGTGCTTGACTGGATACCGCACATTGAGAAGCTTGGGGCGAATGCGGTATATTTTTCCCCTGTGTTCGAGTCGGACACGCATGGTTACAATACAAGGGATTTCAAGAAGATAGATGTGAGGCTCGGCACGAATGAGGATTTCAAGATGGTGTGCGATGAACTACACGGCAGAGGCATAAGGGTGGTGCTCGACGGAGTTTTCAACCATGTCGGCAGAGGCTTTTATCAGTTTCAGGATGTTATTAAAAACAGGGAGAACTCGCCTTACCTTTCGTGGTTTAATATCAATCTCGGCGGTAACTCGAACTACAACGACGGTCTGTGGTACGAGGGCTGGGAGGGCAACTACGACCTTGTGAAGATTAATCTTCGCAATGAGGAGGTCATAGGGCTCATATTCGACGCCGTGAGATACTGGGTTGAGTACTTTGGCATAGACGGAATAAGGCTTGACGTGGCATATTGTCTTGACATGGATTTTGTCCGCAGGCTGAGAAGTTTCACGGACGAGCTTGGCAGGGAGCAGGGAAGGGAGATTTTCCTCGTAGGGGAGATGCTCCACGGCGATTACAACAGACTTGTCAACGATTCGATGCTCCACTCGGCGACCAACTATGAGTGTTACAAGGGTCTGTATTCGAGCTTTAACAGCATGAACATGTTCGAGATAAACCATTCACTCAACAGACAGTTCGGCTATGAGAACTGGTGCATATACAGGGGAAAGCATCTTCTCTCGTTCGTCGACAACCATGATGTGACGAGGGTGGCTAGTATCCTCACCAACCCGAACCACCTTCCGCTCATCTACGCGCTCATGTTCGGCATGCCGGGAATACCGTGTGTGTACTATGGCAGTGAGTGGGGGGCGACGGGCAATAAGTCCGAGGGCGACCCGGCACTTAGAAAGAGCTATGATAAGCCGGAGTGGAACGAGCTCACAGACTTTATCAGTAAGCTTGAGACTGCTAAGAAGAACAGCGAGGCGTTAAACTACGGCGGATTTTATTCGGTCGTGCTGACGAACAAACAGTGCATATTCGAGAGAAAGAGCGAGCACGAGCGAGTGCTTGTCGCGATAAATGCCGACTCGGAGGGCTATACGGCGCATTTTGACGCGCACTGCGGAAGGGCTGTAGACCTTATAACCGGGAAGGAGCACGATTTCGGCGGAGGAAGCTACCTTGAACCATACTCGGCATACTATTGGAAATGTGAGTGTTAGGTGTGTGACTATTTGATTGGCAGGTGGAATGGAGAGATATATGAACAGTGATTTTCAGAAGATGAGACGACTTTTTTTGAAGCAGAGCTATCTTGATGCGTGGGAACTGTATGCAGATTCGATGGAGGATGAAAACGCATGCCTGTGGGACTACATAATTCTCACCGCGTCTAACGAGCTTCAGGCGGAGGCATTCAGAAAAGAGATTGCGTGCAGGCTTGAGAAGAAGGTCATACCTGACAGGGTACACTATGCCGTGATACCTGACCCGGATGGGAAGAGAGTGGGTTCAGGCGGAGCAACCTTCAATGTGATGAGATATCTTGCAGATATTGAGGGTGAGGACTTCACGGACAGGAGGATACTTGTCATACATTCTGGCGGCGACAGCAAGCGTATCCCACAGTACAGTGTGTGTGGCAAGCTGTTTTCTCCTGTTCCGAGACAGCTTCCGGATGGAAGAATGTCCACGCTTTTTGACGAATTTCTGATTGCTATGGCAGGTATTCCGGGAAGAATAGAGTCGGGAATGTTGACGCTGTCGGGCGATGTCATGCTGCTGTTCAATGCGTTGCAGCTCGATTTTCAGTACAGAGGTGCCGCAGCGATATCCATAAAGGAGTCGGTTACGACGGGAAAAGATCACGGAGTATTTCTAAATGACGGAAACGGTTATGTGAGGCGCTTCCTTCATAAGCAGACAGAGGAAGCACTGACATCACTCGGGGCTGTCAACGCGCAGGGCAATGTGGATCTGGACACAGGTGCGATAATGTTCGATGCGGCGCTTCTTCGAGCACTGTGGGGGCTTATAAGTACTGACGGGAGGCTTGACGAGGAGAAGTTTGACAGTTTTGTAAATGAGCGCTCAAGAGTGAGCTTTTACGGAGATTTCCTGTATCCGCTTGCGGGGGCATCGACGCTTGAAGAGTTCTACACACAGGCACCTGAGGGGGAATTAAACGAGGAGATTCTTGAGTGCAGAAGAAGAATATGGGATGCTTTAAACAGCTTTACGATGAAACTCATCTGTCTTGCACCTGCTGAATTTATACATTTTGGCACGACGAGGGAGCTTTGGAGTCTCGAGACCAAGGAGCTTGGAAGCTATGAACATCTGGGCTGGACCAAGCGCGTGTGCACCGACTATCAGGGGGCACTGCCGTTAAGTGTCATAAACGGGCACATTGACGACTCCGTGGCTGCAGGCGGTGCGGCTTATATAGAGAACTGTTCCATAGGCGCGGATGTGTCGCTCGGAGAGAACGTAATACTCTCAGGGCTCACATTGAAAAATATAAGTATCCCTTCCGACTGCTGCATGCATAAGGTGCGGCTTTTAAACGGAAAATATGTCGTGAGGGTCTACGGCTGTCTTGACAACCCTAAGGGAAAATACATGGACAAGAGCGGTTCGACCACATTTCTCGGGACGGATTTGAAGAGCTTTATGGCGGTCATGGGGCTTGCGACGGATGAGGTGTGGAGCGCTGATGACAGCAGTGAGTGGTATCTGTGGAACGCCTGTCTCTTCCCGGAATGTGACACACAGGAGGAGGCTGTGAGCTGGGCGTGTACCATGAGGCGCGCGGCATCGGGAGAAATACATGTCGACGAGGGTGTAAAGAGAGCCTACCGCGACGCGAAACGGTACAGCCTTATGGACAGCTTTGCGGCTGCGGACGCGGTTGATGCCATCATGGAGAAATTTGCGCTTGCGGAGCTTATAAAGGCATACCGCTTTATCAATATGGTAAGAAACAGAACCGCATACGAGGAGGCGCTTCAGGTGTACCGTGAGTGCACGATAACGCAGGACGAGTTCTCGCTTCTCATGGAATGTGTGAGGGATTGCAGCTATTCCGAGAAGATGAGGACATACCTTGCACTCTCGAAGTACATGAAACAAAAGGGCGTGAAGTATCAGTATGACGGCGAGGAGCTGTCGGCGTATGCGATGGAAGGCATGTGCTTTGAGGCGTTGTCGCAGGCACTTAAAAATGCTTCCGGGATAGAGTACCGTATACAAAGAGCTGTGTGTGACAGCGTGGAGGTATCACTTCCAGTGAGGGTAAACTGGGGCGGCGGCTGGACTGATACCCCGCCATACTGCAATGAGAATGGTGGTGTTGTTCTAAATGCCGCGATACTGATAAACGGCAGGAGACCTGTCTGCGTGTCGGTAAAAAAGACGGAGCGCCTGCATGTGGAATTTGAGAGTGAGGATATCGGCGTCAAGGGAAGTACCGACGATATCGAGGATATACGCGACTGCAATAACCCGTATGATTATTTTGCTCTCCATAAGGCGGCACTCATCGCGTCGGGGATTATTCCTGCTTTTGGCGATGTGTCGCTTAAAGAAGTGCTTGAAGAACTCGGATCGGGAATATACATTTCGACAAAGGTTATCGGAATACCTAAGGGCTCGGGGCTTGGCACAAGCAGTATTCTTGCGGGCGCGGCGGTCAAGGCACTGTGGCAGTTCGTTGGGAGAAAATATACAGAAAATGAGCTCTACGACACGGTTCTTATCATGGAGCAGCTTATGAGCACGGGCGGCGGCTGGCAGGACCAGGTCGGGGGGCTCAGCGACGGAATTAAGTACATCACGACCGAGGCGGGCTTAAGGCAGAACATAATGGTGGAGCATCTGGACATTCCTGATACGATGAAGATGGAGCTTGAGGAGCGCTTTGCGATTATCTACACGGGTCAGAGGAGACTGGCACGCAACCTGTTGAGGGAGGTAGTGGGAAATTATATAAACGGCAGAAAAGAGACCATATATGCCCTCAGTGAGATGAAGCGCGTGGCATTTCAGATGAAAAACTCGCTGACCGAGGGCAGCATGGAGCAGTTTATCTGCGAGCTTAACCACCACTGGGAACTCTCGAAGATGCTTGACCATGGTGTTACCAACACCTGCATTGAGCAGATTTTTGCTACCTGCGAGGAGCTTATCGATGCGAAATTTATCGCAGGCGCGGGCGGAGGCGGATTTTTGCAGGTGATATTGAAGGAGGGAGTTACCAGACAGCAGCTTGACGAGCATTTACAGAATGTTTTCCAGGGAACGGGAGTGGCTGTGTGGGACTGCCGGCTCGTGTGGTGAGACGGTAAATATATGCCCGGTACGGGTATATTGTAAAAAAATGTTGACATATTAAGGTACAAGGTATATAGTGTTTTTTAGCAAAACCTAGTAATCTACTAGGAAAAGAAAATTACAGCTTTTGATTAATGGAGGATATTATGAGCAAACCTTTTATTTATATGGATAATGCGGCTACCACCAAGGTTGCACCGCAGGTTCTTGATGCCATGATGCCATATTTTTCAGAGATATATGCGAATGGCTCAAGTGTGTATCAGTTCGGCCAGACTGCAAAGGAGGCCATAGAGAATGCGAGAGCCCAGGCAGCAGCACTCATCGGTGCCAAGCCGGAGGAGATTTACTTTACGGGCGGCGGAAGCGAGTCCGACAACTGGGCTATCAAGAATGCGGCAGAGGTATATGGAAATAAGGGCAAACATATCATTACAAGCAACATCGAGCACCATGCGGTTCTTCATACCTGCCAATACCTTGAGAAACACGGCTTTGAGGTGACCTACCTCCCTGTCGACTCAGAGGGAAGAATTACACCTGAGCAGCTCGAGGCAGCCATAAGACCTGATACCATTCTTGTATCAATTATGACAGCAAACAATGAGATAGGAACAATAGAGCCTATTAAGGAGTTAGGAAGAGTGGCACACGAGCACGGCGTTCTTTTCCACACCGATGCGGTTCAGGCTTACGGACATATCCCGATCAACGTCGATGAGATGAACATTGATATGCTCAGCTCAAGCGGCCACAAGATTAACGGACCTAAGGGCATCGGTATCATGTATGCGAGAAAGACGGTCAAGCTCGCACCGTTCATTCACGGCGGCGCACAGGAGCGAGGTAAGAGAGCGGGAACTCTCAACACTCCCGGTATTGTGGGCTTCGGTGCAGCGGCACAGCTTGCAGGCGAGAAGATGGAGGAGAGAAAGAAGGTTCTTGACGCACTCCGCGAGCATCTGATTGAGCGCGTTTTAAACGAGATACCTTACAGCCGCTTAAACGGTGCAAGGTATGACAGACTTCCTAACAATGCACATTTCTGCTTCAGATTTATCGAGGGTGAATCAATGCTCATCATGCTCGATATGAACGGGGTATGCGGCTCAAGCGGTTCGGCATGCACCTCGGGTTCACTTGACCCTTCACATGTCCTTCTCGCAATAGGACTCCCTCACGAGATTGCACACGGCTCACTCAGACTTACACTCTCCGAGGATATCACGATGGAACAGATAGACTATACAGTCGATAAGCTCAAGGAGATTGTCGCAAGACTCCGTGAGATGTCACCGCTCTACGAGGATTTCGTAAAGAATGGCGAGAAGAAGTAATGAGTTTATGTAATGTCTGCGGACATGCATCAATATATTTTTGTATTTTGTAGTTTAACCAGGAGGAATAGTGTGAAAAGTACATCTAAGACAATACAAAACATTGTCTAAGATGTATTACGATTTCACACAGGAAAAACGCAAAAGCGCGTTTTTCATTACTATTTGAGTCACTGCAAAAGCAGTGACATGGAGGTATATTATGTACAGTGAAAAGGTAATGGATCATTTCCAGCACCCGAGAAACATGGGTGAGATAGAGAACGCGAGCGGTGTCGGCACGGTCGGCAACGCAAAGTGCGGAGATATTATGAGAATATATCTTGACATCGATGAGGATACCAAGATTATAAAGGACTGCAAGTTCAAGACCTTCGGCTGCGGCGCCGCTGTAGCAACGAGCAGCATGGCAACAGAGCTTGTAATAGGCAAGACCATCTACGAGGCAATGGAGGTAACGAACAAGGCTGTTATGGAGGCTCTTGACGGACTTCCACCTGTAAAAATCCACTGCTCACTTTTGGCTGAGGAGTCAATCCACGCAGCTCTCTGGGACTACTGTCAGAAGCATAACATCGAGATTCCCGGACTTAAGGAACCTAAGAAGGACGTTCACGACGGAGAAGAGGAGCAGGCTGAATAAAAAGCCTTTGCATATAGCACTTTATTGTGATAAAATGTAACTACTATCGGATTGTGCCATGAATAATCAGAAAATAATGGCATAATCTGAGGTAGTTACTATTTTTATGAGGAGGATTATTAGATGGGCAGACCCGGAGGAGGCGGCAGTGTCGGCGGACACAGCGGCGGAGGCCATTCAGTATCTAGATCAAGCGGCGGGCATAGAGTAGGAGGTTCGTCCTCTTCAAGACCGATGGGAGGTTCTTCAAGACCGTCGGGAGGCTTTGGAGGAGGCAGACCATCGAGTCAGCCACCACGCGGAGGCAGTTATGGAGCACCGCCACCACCAAGAGGAGGACATTACGGGGCACCACCTCCACCAAGAGGAGGACACTACGGAGCACCGCCACCACCACCTCGCGGATACAGAGGCGGAAGAAGAGGCGGCTGTGTATCGGAGATAATGAGCTGGATAGTGGTATTCCTGATTTTAGTTATCTTCATGGCATTTTATTTTTCTACCGGAAGAGGCGGCAGCTCGGGAAGTATTCCTTCAAGCAGCTATAACCGCGAGAAGTTAAATTCGGGCAACGGATATATCAACGACTGTATATATGATGAGCTGGGCTGGTTCGAAAACGAGAGCAGGACTGAGAGCAGACTCAAGGATTTCTACAACGAGACCGGCGTTCAGCCTTATATAATGCTTCTTGACTACATACCGGGAGTTGACACCGACTCCCAGAAGGAAGCCTATGCACAGCAGATGTACGAGGATAATATTCCGAATGAGTCGACGTTCCTCTATGTATATTTTGCCAATGAGAATGAAGATGAGTACAGCGACCCGGGCTATATGTGCTATGTGAACGGCATACAGGTAAGCTCGGTTATGGACTCGGAGGCACTCGATATATTCTGGGCGTATATTGACAAGTACTGGTACAGCGACCTGTCGGCTGACGATATGTTTGTAAAGGTATTTGACTCTACGGCTGGTACCATTATGACCAAGTCCACCACCTCGAAGGACGTTGCAAAGTATGTGCTTATCGTTGCAGCGGCGGGCGTTGTGGTGTTCGGTGTAGTGAAGGTTGTCAAGTTAAAGCACAAGAGAGCCAAGGAGGAGGCAGAGGAGACAGAGCGTATCCTCAACACACCTATGGAGAGTCTTGTCGACGAGGAGCTTAAAAAGACGGCTGCGAAGTACGATGAGAAAAAGTAATAGAATATACTTATAAAAGGTGTGACCGGAAATTTGAGGGAAAGATTTTTATTTGCATCTTGAATTTTTTATCTTAATCATGTAACATAAATATATGATCACGACTGGCGGAAAGCGGAATTATACTTTGTATGGTTTCGTGGCAGGGCTACCTGCAGGGAGTGATTGGTTAAGATATGCCGACCGCCTGGGCGATGCTTATTATAGTACGCTCAGGTGGTTTTTTTGTACAAATTAATAAGCTAGGTTAAAATACGGAAAAATGGGAGGAACCACAATGGAAATGTTATCACTTGAACAGGAGCTCAGTCAGAACGCGTATCCGGGAAGAGGAATTGTAATCGGAAAGACACCGGACGGAAAGAGCGCGGTCACAGCGTATTTTATCATGGGAAGAAGCAGCAACAGCAGAAATCGTGTTTTCGTTGAGGACGGAGAGGGCATCAGGACGCAGGCGTTTGACCCTTCAAAGCTTGAGGACCCGAGCCTTATAATCTATGCACCTGTCCGCGTGCTCGGCAACAAGACTATCGTGACCAACGGCGACCAGACGGACACAATCTACGACGGAATGGACAAGCAGCTCACTTTCGAACAGTCGTTAAGAAGCAGGGAGTTCGAGCCGGACGGACCTAACTATACGCCGAGAATTTCGGGAATCATGCATATTGAGGGCGGAAAGTACAACTACGCAATGTCCATTTTAAAGAGCAATAACGGCAATCCTGACGCTTGCAACAGATACACCTTCGCCTACAACAATCCTGTAGCCGGTGAGGGACATTTCATACATACATATATGCATGATGGCAACCCGCTTCCAAGTTTTGAGGGCGAGCCAAAGTGGGTTAAGATAGAGGGCGATATCGACACCTTTGGCGATATGGTTTGGAACAGCCTTAACGAGGAGAACAAGGTATCACTTTTTGTCAGATATATCGATATCGAGACGGGAAAGTACGAGAGCAGAATTTATAATAAGAATGTATAGAAAATATACGGTGAAATAAATAATGTTAAGTTACAATATATTATAAGGAGAACGAACATGAACGAAATTCAGTTAAAGTACGGGTGCAATCCTAATCAGAAGCCATCGAGAATATACATGGAGGACGGAAGCGAGCTACCTGTTACAGTGTTAAACGGCAGACCGGGATATATCAATTTTCTCGATGCATTGAACGGCTGGCAGCTTGTCAGCGAGTTGAAGAAGGCGACAGGGCTTCCGGCGGCGACATCGTTTAAGCATGTATCACCTGCCGGCGCGGCTGTGGGACTTCCTCTTGACGAGACGCTTGCCAAGATTTACTGGGTTGACGATCTCGGCGAGCTCAGCCCGCTTGCATGTGCCTATGCGAGAGCGAGAGGTGCGGACAGAATGTCGTCTTTCGGTGATTTCATTGCACTTTCCGACGTGTGTGACAAGGATACGGCAAGACTTATAAAGAGGGAGGTGTCCGACGGCGTCATCGCTCCGGGCTATACTGAGGAGGCGCTCGAGATGCTCCGCGCAAAGAAGAAGGGCGCATACAATGTCATTCAGATTGACCCTTCATATGTTCCTGCTCCTATCGAGAAGAAGCAGGTATTCGGAATTACCTTCGAGCAGGGAAGAAACGAGCTCAACTGCAACGATGAGCTTTTCTCTAATATCGTGACAAAGAACAAGAACATTCCTGCCAATGCGATGACAGACATGAAGATTGCACTCATCGTTCTCAAGTACACGCAGTCAAACTCCGTATGCTATGTAAAGGGCGGACAGGCTATCGGTATCGGTGCAGGTCAGCAGTCGAGAATTCATTGTACAAGACTTGCCGGACAGAAGGCGGACAACTGGTTCCTGCGCCAGTCACCGCAGGTTCTCGGACTTCAGTTTATAGACAAGCTGGGCAGACCTGACAGGGACAACGCAATCGACCTCTACATCGGCGATGAGTACATGGATCTTCTCGCTGACGGCGCGTGGGAGAAGGTGTTTAAGGTTAAGCCGCCTGTGTTTACGGCAGAGGAGAAGAGGGCGTGGCTTGATAAGAACACAGATGTTATCTGCGGTTCCGACGCATTCTTCCCGTTCTCGGACAACATCGAACGCGCACATAAGAGCGGCGTGAAGTACATCGCGCAGCCGGGTGGCTCTGTGAGAGATGACGCAGTTATCGAGTGTGCCGACAAGTACGATATGGTCATGTCGTTTACGGGAATACGTCTTTTCCACCACTAAAATGAAGGGTTTCAGATGTACAAATAAGACAATTCAATTTGGTTGAATTAGGGCACTGTATATGTTAAAATAATAACATATACAGTGCCTTTTTCTTTTCGGAATTGGCGCGCGGGCAACAAGTTTTATTGGAGGTTATTATGGTTAAAAAATATGTTTACGGAAAACCGTTTGAGACGTATGCCGTGGTGAATACGGACAGTGTCACGGCTGCCGCAAAAGATGAATGTGAGCAGCTTTTTAATGTGGCGGATATGGACAGTGTGCTTAAGCCTTACGGCGGAATATCGTGGGACAGACCGGAGAACGGCGATGTCAGTGCAATGCAGTTTAAGTTAAGACTTGCACCGGACGACGTGGTGTACGGGCTTGGCGAGAATGTGCGCGGGATAAACAAGCGTGGCTGGATATATGAGAGCAGGTGCAGTGATGACCCTAACCACACGGAGTCGAAGCGCTCTCTGTACGGGGCACATAATTTTATCATCATTGCTGACTCGGAAAATCCTGAAAATTCGAGGGGAATATTCATCGATTATCCGGGAAGAGTATTGTTTGACATAGGGTATCTTAACAAGAATGAGCTTGTGATTACGGTATGCAATGTGAATTTCACGGCTTATATGGTCACGCCGGAGGCAGGAGAAACACAGGAGGCTGAGGCAGACAAGCCTCTGTACTCGATTGTGAAGCAGTTCCGCCATATCATAGGAAAGAGCTATATTCCTCCGAGATGGGCTTTCGGCTACCAGCAGTGCCGCTGGAGCTATATGAATGCCGACGAGGTGTGCGAGGTGGTCGACAATTACCGAAAGAGAAATATTCCGATAGATGCGGTTTATCTGGATATAGACTATATGGAGAGGTATAAGGACTTCACGGTCAACAAAAAGACATTTCCAGATTTTGCCGATTTTGTGAAAAAGATGCGCGACAAGCATATCCATCTTGTGCCTATCATCGACGCCGGAGTGAAGATTGAGGACGGCTATGAGACCTACGAGGAGGGCAGGGAGAAGGGATATTTCTGCAAGGAGGCTGACGGTGAGGACTTTGTTGCGGGCGTGTGGCCGGGAAGAGTGCATTTTCCTGATGTGCTCAACGCCGACGCGAGAAGCTGGTTCGGGCACGGCTACAAGGTGCTCTTAGATGCAGGGATTGACGGCTTCTGGAATGACATGAATGAGCCTGCCATCTTCTATTCGGAGAAGCATCTCAATGAGATATTTGACAGGATTGACGAGTACAAGGGTAAAAATCTTGATATACAGAGCTTCTTTGATTTTAAGGGAATGGTCGAGGGCTTGGCGAATAACCTCGGCGATTATGAGAGATTTTATCACAGGGCGACACAGCCGGACGGCGAGGTTGTGATAAGACATGACCATGTACACAATCTCTATGGCTTTAATATGACGAAAGCTGCGTCGGAGAGCTTTAAGGAGCTTGCGCCGGACAAGGACATTCTGATGTTCTCGAGGGCATCTTATATAGGCATGCACAGGTACGGCGGAATATGGACGGGCGACAATCACTCCTGGTGGAGCCATATTCTTCTCTGTCTCAAGATGCTTCCGTCGCTTAACATGTGCGGTTTTATGTATGTAGGCTCGGATATCGGCGGCTTTAACGACAATACCACAGAGGAACTTCTGATGCGCTGGATGGGTCTTAGCGTGTTCGTGCCTCTTATGAGAAACCACTCGGCGGCGGGAACCAGGTATCAGGAATTATACAGATTTACTGATACGGACACATTTAAAAGGCTTGTCAGAATACGTTATGCGCTCATACCGTACCTCTGGGACGCATACAATAAGGCTGTAAAACAGGATACGCTCATGTACAGACCGCTCGGCTTCGAGCACCCGGAGGACAAGGTCGCCGTTGCGACGGAGGACCAGCTCTATGTGGGCGACGATATAATGATATGCCCTGTGTACACCCAGAACGCGGTCGGAAGATATGTGTATCTGCCTGAGCCGATGACGATGGTCAGAATGAAGGACTCCGATGACTACGAGCTTGAAAAGTATGAGGCAGGTCATTACTTTGTCGAGATACCGGCGCAGGAGCTTGTGTTCTTTATCAGGGACGGTCACAAGATACCGCTTTACAAGAGCGCAGAGTACGCGGAGGCTGTGTTTGACAACGAATGTGAATGGATTGGGGAATGATTTTAAGTTTGGCAATTATATAAAAATTGACAAGGAGAGGCTATGAACAAAACTATTTTATGGAATGATGGCTGGAGCTTCAGAAAAACGGCATTGGGGGTTGATTACTCTGAGGCGCTTGCAGGGGAGTTTACTGCGGTGGATATTCCACATGACTGGCTGATTTATGACACTCACAATCTGTATGAGAGCAGCATAGGCTGGTACAAAAAGAAGTTCAAGGTGACGAAGGAACAGCTTTCAAAGAAGCTTATCGTGAGATTTGGCGCGGTGTACATGGATACTACTGTGTTTGTGAACGATAAGGAGGTCTGCGAGTGGAAGTACGGCTATTCGACCTTCGATGCGGATATCACAGCTTATGTTCACGAGGGAGAGAACGAGCTCGTCGTGAGGGCTGTGTACCAGTCGCCGAACACCCGCTGGTACTCGGGCGCGGGAATAATAAGGGACGTGTATTTTAACACACTTGAACCGCTTCATATAGTGCCTGACGGAACCTACATAAGGGTGAGAAAGAACGACGACGGCACATGGAAGGTAAAATGCACCGTCGAGCTGGAAAATTCGGGAAACGATATTCAGTGCGATAGCGTGCAGGTGTGCCTGTCATTAAAACACGCCGGAGGCTGTGTGTTCACCGCCGGCCATGTACGCGGTGACGGTGATGCCGTATTAAAAAATGGAGAGCGGGAAAATATTGAGCTTGAGCTTAATGTTGAAAAGCCGCTTATCTGGGATATCGACGAGCCTAATTTGTATGAGTGCAGTGTCAGCCTGAGCCTCGACGGTGATACCGTGCACGAGGAGAGTCAGAAGATTGGCTTCTGCACCAAGGAGTACTCGCCTGAACATGGATTTATATTAAACGGGCGCAAGGTCAGGATAAACGGTGTATGTGAGCACCATGACAACGGGTGTCTCGGAGCTGCATTCAACGTGAACGCGTTCAGGCGCAAGCTTAAGAAACTCAGAAAAATGGGCGTCAACGCAATCCGCACCTCCCACAACATGCCTGCAAAGGAGGTGCTCGAGCTGGCAGATGAGCTCGGATTTCTCGTGGACTGTGAGGCGTTTGACATGTGGGAGCTTCCTAAGACCGAGTTCGATTATGCGAGATTTTTCGTCGACTGGGCAGGAACGGATGTTGCGAGCTGGATAAGGCGAGACAGAAATCATGTATCGGTTATTATGTGGAGCATAGGAAACGAGATATACGACACGCATCGAGATGAGCACGGTCAGGAGATTACAAGGAGACTCGTGGGTTTCGTGAAGGAACATGACCCTGAGTGCAACGCTCCCGTGACGATTGGTTCTAACTATATGCCTTGGGAGAACGCGCAGAAATGTGCGGATATCGTGAAGCTTGCCGGCTACAACTACGCTGAGAAATACTATGAGGAGCACCACAAGGCTCACCCTGACTGGGTTATATACGGAAGTGAGACGGCTTCCACTTTGCAGAGCCGCGGAATATACAAGTTTCCACTCGAGCAGCAGATATTATGCGATGACGATGAGCAGTGCTCGTCGCTTGGAAACTGCACGACCAACTGGGGAGCAAAGAGCACGGAGTACTGCATCACGATGGACAGGGACGCCGAGTACTCCATGGGACAGTTTTTGTGGACAGGTTTTGACTACATAGGTGAGCCAACGCCGTACCAGACGAAGAACTCCTATTTCGGGCAGCTCGACACGGCCGGCTTTGAGAAGGATATGTACTATATATATCAGGCTGAGTGGACTGACTACAAAAAGGCTCCGATGGTGCATGTGTTCCCATACTGGGATTTCTCAGAGGGCGAGGAGATTGATGTGCGGATAGCGTCGAACGCTCCGCAGATTGAGCTGTTTGTAAACGGTCGCTCCTTCGGAAGATTTGACATTGACCATAAGCACGGAAAGCAGCTTTTAGCCCATTACAAGGTAAAATATGAGCCGGGCTGTATCGAGGCGGTGGCATATGACGAGGGCGGGGACGTGATTGCGAGGGACTTACGTCACAGCTTCTCGGACGCGGCAGAGCTTGTTGTGACACCTGAAAATACAGAACTTGCGGCTGATGGGCGCGACCTTGCATATATTGATATCAGCGCGGTTGACAGGGAAGGAAATCCTGTTGACAATGCCAATAACAGAGTTCATGTGAAGGTAACGGGCGCGGGCAGGCTTGTCGGCATGGACAACGGCGACAGCACAGATTTTGACCAATATAAGACGGACAACAGAAGAATGTTCTCGGGAAAGCTTCTCGCAGTGGTTGGGGCTAAGACCGAGCCGGGCGAGATTAAGGTTGAGGTAAGTTCACTTGGAATGGCGACAAAGGTTATCACCTTAAATGCAGTGGCTTGTGAACAGGATACGACGGGAGTTGCCTGCGGCGGGAATTGTGCCGTGGCGGAAAAATCATATCAGGACAGCATGGATACATATACAGAGAATGAAATCCCTGTGAGAAATGTGCGCCTTATAGTAAAGGGCAGCCGCAGTCTCGGACCTGATAACAGACAGGTGGAGATAGAGGCTGAGATACTTCCGCACAATGCCACATACCGTGATATCGAGTGGAAGGTGACTAACGATGCGGGCGTTGCCTCAAATGGAGCGGAGCTCACAGATGTTACGCAGGC
>CAMEEX010000033.1 GCA_945915235.1 uncultured Clostridia bacterium
GAGTACAATGAGCTCTCCGATAAGCTCTTCAACCAGATAGCACTCGCATTGATGTACTCGATTAACCAGTGGTAGGCGCGGATTATGATTTCATATATAAAAGGTGAACTGGTCGAGGTGACCGAGGATTCCGTAGTGCTCGACCACGGCGGAATGGGCTTTTCCATTATGATGCCCGGCTCGATACTTGCAAAGCTCCCTGCGATAGGAAGTGAGCTCAAGGTGCACACATATCTGTATGTGAAGGAGGACGTGCTCGGTTTGTACGGTTTTCTGACGAAGGACGATCTTAAGGTGTTCAAGCTGTTGATTACGGTGAGCGGCATAGGCCCTAAGGGCGCGCTTGCCATACTGTCGACGATGTCTTCTGATGATCTGAGATTTGCGGTGCTCGCGGGCGATGCAAAGACCATATCAAAGACTCCGGGTATAGGAAGCAAGACGGCACAGAAGCTCATTATCGAGCTGAAGGACAAGTTAAAGATAGAGGACGTGCTCGACGGAGCTGACGGCGGCTATGAGGCTCAGAGCGATATGGCTGATACGGCGGCTGCTGAGGCTGTCATGGCACTCACGGCGCTTGGTTATTCGGCTGCTGATGCCACGAGGGCAGTCAAGCTGGTCGACAATGCCGGGGATATGGACTCGGAGGCGCTCTTAAAGGCAGCGCTTAAAAAGCTTGCATTTATGTAGGATTTATGCAGGTTTCGGGTACGGATAGTTTATGGATATTAGGGAATGGAGCTGCAGTTGATGGAAAAGAGGATGATTTCCACTGAATTTACGGAAGAGGACATGCCTATTGAGTCTAGTCTTCGTCCGATGGCACTGGCTGATTACATCGGTCAGGAGAAGGTGAAAAAAAATCTTAAAGTATATATAGAGGCGGCAAAGAGCAGGCAGGAGGCGCTCGACCACTGCCTTTTCTACGGACCGCCGGGACTTGGAAAGACCACGATAGCGGGTGTAATTGCAAACGAGATGGGTGTGCATCTTAAGGTCACGTCGGGGCCTGCGATAGAGAAGCCGGGGGATATGGCGGCGATACTCAACAACCTCCAGGAGGGTGATCTGCTGTTCGTCGACGAGATACACCGCCTTAACAGGCAGGTGGAGGAGGTGCTGTACCCTGCGATGGAGGACTTTGCCATAGATATCATGATAGGCAAGGGCTCCTCGGCGCGCTCGATAAGACTTGACCTTCCGAAATTTACACTTGTAGGGGCGACAACGAGGGCGGGACTTCTGACTGCACCTTTGAGAGACCGCTTCGGTGTTATCTGCAAGATGGATTTTTACACGGAGAGCGAGTTGAAGAAGATTATTCTGCGCTCGGCGAATGTGCTCAATATAGAGATAGACGATGCCGGCGCTGAGGAGATGGCAAGACGTTCAAGGGGAACACCGCGTCTTGCAAACAGGCTTCTAAAGAGAGTGCGCGACTTTGCACAGGTTCAGTATGACGGTAAGATAGACTACGAGGTTGCGAAAGCCTCCCTTGACAGGATGGAGGTCGATAAGATGGGTCTTGACAGGAGCGACAGGCTCATTCTTACGACCATTATGGAGAAGTTCGCGGGCGGTCCGGTAGGTCTTGACACGCTTGCGGCTGCGATAGGCGAGGACGCGGGTACCATAGAGGACGTGTATGAGCCTTATCTGATACAGAATGGTTTCATAAACAGAACTCCAAAGGGGCGTGTGGCAACACAGTTATGCTACAAGCATTTTGGAATTGAACATTAGAACACGGATTGGAATGTTGCAATGATTATGGACAATATGAAGGTCATAGCGCATATTTATACGGATTTTGACGAGAAGTTCGGTATCCCGAGGCAGAGCGGAATAGTGAAGCAGTGCAGGGGCAGGATTGTATTCGAGCCTGAGTACAGGAATGTCGACGCGCTTGACGGGATTGAGGGATATTCACACCTGTGGCTTATCTGGAAATTTTCGGAGAGTGTGAGGGAGGAGTGGAGCCCGACCGTGCGGCCGCCAAGACTCGGAGGAAATAAGCGTGTCGGCGTGTTTGCGACGCGCTCTCCGTTTCGACCTAACCCGATGGGACTGTCCTGTGTGAAGCTTGAGCAGGTTATCTTAGGCGGCGCTGATGGACCGGAGCTTGTAGTGGCCGGCGTTGATATGTTAAACGGCACTCCGGTCTACGATATCAAGCCCTATCTTTCCTATACGGACAGCCCCCCCGATGCGGTGTGCGGCTTTGCCGATGTGGTCAGAGGTTACGGGCTGGAGGTTCTGATTGACGATGAGCAGGCTTCGCTTCTGGACAATGAGAGTCTTGATGCGTTAAAGGAGCTCTTAGCGCAGGATCCGAGACCGGGCTACAGACATGACGGTGCTGACGAGGACAGAATATACGGCATGAGCTATGCGGGCTGCAATATAAAATTTTGCGTCAAGGGCAGGATACTCAGGGTGACTGAGATAAATCGTGCATAATTTTTGTTGTGCGTAAACAGCTTATGTGGTATAATACACGGGTATTTATAGCTTTACACATAGAATAATATCTGCGGTCAGATATATGGGCGGATGTTATATTGATAAGGAGTGGATTGTATGCCAACGAAGAACGAAGCAGAGGTGCTGATAGGCGGCAAGGTTATTACGCTGAGCGGATATGAGAGCCGCGAGTACATACAGAAGGTAGCAGCATATCTGGACAACAAGTTAGACGAGCATAAGAAGATGGAGTCGTATAACAGACTTCCGTTGGAATTTCAGAATATTATGATCCAACTGAATATTGCGGACGAGTATTTTAAGGCTAAGAAGATAGCGGATACTCTTGAGGGAGATCTTGAGAGCAAGGACAAGGAAATCTACGACCTCAAGCACGAGCTTATTGCATTGCAGAACAAGTTCGACAAGCAGGCGGACGAGCTTGCCCAGCTTAAAAAAGATGTACAGGAATATAAGGACACTATTGTTAAGTTAGAAGCACAAAAAGATACGAGGCATCATTGATTATCAGGGGATTTCCACAGCGGAAGCCCCTTTTTTATATAATAGGAAAGTTCTTTGAAATTCCCTATTATATAAGAGCCCTACAGGCGGAAAGTGACGGGAATAAAGATGAGTGAAAACGGCAGCACAACATATGAGAACAGATTAAAAAACAGGGAGGTGCTCGCACCTGCGGGAACCTATGAATGTTTCAGGGCGGCGATAAATGCGGGCGCGGACGCGGTGTACCTTGGCGGCAGCATGTTCGGTGCGCGCGCTTTTGCGGGCAATTTTGACAGGGACGAGCTGTTGAGTGCCATAAGGACTGCACACCTGTACGGAAAAAAGGTGTACCTTACGGTGAACACGCTTTTAAGAAACGACGAGCTCGAGGGGCTCACGGAGTACATCAAGCCGTTCTACGAGGCGGGGCTTGACGCAGCCATCGTTCAGGACTACGGTGTATTCTCTGTCCTGCGTGAGAATTTTCCGGGACTTGACCTGCATGCGAGCACCCAGATGACAATTACCGGAAAATACGGGGCGAAGCTTTTAAAGGACATGGGAGCCTCGAGGGTTGTCACCGCGAGGGAGCTTTCGGCGGCTGAGATTAAGGACATACATGACAATGTCGACGTGGAGATAGAGAGCTTTGTGCACGGGGCACTGTGCTACTGCTATTCGGGGCAGTGCCTTTTGAGCAGCATGATAGGCGGAAGAAGCGGAAACCGCGGAAGATGTGCACAGCCGTGCAGACTGACCTACAGCATGAACGGAATCAACGACAGATATCTTCTTAGCCCTAAGGATATGTGCACCCTTGAGGCGATACCTGATTTCCTCGACGCGGGCGTGTACTCCCTCAAAATTGAGGGAAGAATGAAGAGTCCCGAGTACGTTGCGGGCGTGTCATACGCCTACAGAAGGTACGTCGATATGTATCTGGAGAAGGGACGGGACGGCTTCCGCGTCGATGAAAAAGACATAAAGCAGCTTATGGACATATACAACAGGGGCGGCTTCTGCAAGGGCTACTACTATGTCCATAACGACAAAAATATGATGACCTTCAACCGCCCGAACCATCAGGGAATAGCGGTCGGAACGATGAAAAACGGTGAGCTGGTCCTGACAGAGGAGCTCAATGCCGGTGATGTGCTCGAGTTTTCAGATGGACGGAATACACGGTTCCGGCAGCGAAGAAGGGCGGAAAGCTCACGCTTCCGAAAGGATTGCTAAGAAATCCGAAGAACGGGGCAAGCGTTTACAGAACCAGAAACAATGCGCTCCTGCAGCAGTTGAGGGATAGATTTATCGAGAAGGATAAGAAAATTCCGGTGAAGATGAGCATATTGCTCAGGGCAGGCGAGAGAGCATGGCTTAAAGTGACGATGGGTGAGCATGAGGCGGACGTGTACGGCGATGTGCTTGAGGTCTCACAGAAGCGCCCGGCAGTCAGGGAGGACGTCGTAAAGCAGCTAAGAAAGCTCGGAACCACGGTATTTGCCTGTGAGGAACAGGATATTGAGACACAGATAGATGGAAGTCCGTTTGTTCCGGTTAAGCTGTTGAACGATTTAAGAAGAGATGCTTTGTCGGAGCTTGAGGAGAGGCTGTTGTCGGAAAATGCGCCCGACAGGGAAGAACGCTTTGAGGCTGCTAACGATGAGGAAAAGCAGCAGAGCATGGACGGCACAGGGCGCAGCGCTAAGGCTGACAGCATGAAACTGACGGTTCAGGTTATGAGCGCGGAACAGCTCGGGGTAGTGCTGAAAAAGGCTGGCGAAGGTGTGGACGGGCCGGCTGTGTCGAGGATATATATTTCAACCGAGCTTTCGGGCATCGACGGCGCCATAAAAATGAAGGAAATGGTTGATGAATACAACGGGGGTGTTCCTGACGATAATAAGAAAGTAAAGGTGTACCTTGCGATGCCGTATATTTTCAGAAGGAACACAGCCGCGCTGTATGACAGAAATCTTGATGCCATAAAGGCTGCCGGCTTTGACGGCATGCTGGTGAGAAGCCCGGAGGAGCTTATGTATGTGAAGGACAATGGACTCTATGAGGAGCTTGGCGGAAGAATTGTGGCAGACTATGATGTGTATACCTATAATAAGTCGGCGTTTGAGGAGTATGAGAGACTTGGAATACATGATTTTACGCTCTCCGAGGAGCTCAACGCGGGTCAGCTAAAGGGGCTGTGCCGCTCGGTGAAGGCGGAGGACGTATATCTTGAGAAGCTGGCATACGGCTATCTTCCGCTTATGGTCACGGCGGGCTGCACACTTAAATATACGGCTAAGGATAAGCCGTGCGGCAGACCGGGGGTATACCATCTCACGGACAGGAAGGGAAAGCAGCTTGCGGCGGTGAATAGCTGTGCTTACTGCTACAATCTCATATTAAACAGCGTCCCGGAGTACCTTCTGGACAGGAAGGAGGAACTGTGGAACATGGGCGTGGATGCGGTAAGAATGTCCTTCACGATTGAGACTGCGGCTGAGGTCGAGGAGCTTATTATGAATGCAGTGGAGAGTGTTAAAGACTATACGAGAGGACATTATAACAGAGGAGTAGATTAAGTGATTAATATAGTAACAGCTATATCAAAATATGTTTTTATACTGTTTGGGGCATTTTTCTGTCTCCACGGTTTTCTGGGGCATGTGTTTTACAAGAAAAGGCGTGAACAGGGAAAGACAAGGAAGGGCATTGTGCAGATAATAATTGTGCTGTGCATGACGGTGCTCGGAAATGTCATTCTGTTTATGAACAGGGCGGATTTTCTGTTTATTGTTTTTCTGTTTATGGAGCTGTTTTACTTCTTTTTCCTGATGAACATATTTCCTATGATTTATCCGAAATGTAACAGGATTCTGATAAACGACATGGCATTTCTGATGTGCGTCGGAATGATAATGCTTGCAAGACTTGACACGAATAAGCTTATAAGGCAGTATCTGCTTATATGGGGCGGAACTATTGTGCTGCTTTTGGTGCCTGTGATAGTCGAAAAACTGCATTTTCTTATCAAGCTCGATGTTCTGTACTGTGTTGTGGGAATAGTGCTGCTTGGGATAGTGTTCGTGCTCGGAAATACGGTGTACGGCGCCAATCTTTCAATAAATATCGGCAGCTTTTCGCTGCAGCCGTCAGAGTTTGTGAAGCTTACATACGTTATGTTCATAGCCTGTATGCTTTACAAGGGAAAATCGCTTGGAAGGATAGCAGTTACGTCGGCGTGCGCCGCGGCACATGTGCTCATACTCGTGGCTTCCAATGACCTCGGTGCAGCGCTGATATTCTATGTGACCTATGTTGTCATGCTCTATGATGCCACCCACAAGCACAGATATCTCGTTCTGGGCGGCGTGTGCGCCATTGCGGCGGGTGTGGGAGCATATTTTGTGATATCGCATGTGAAGGTCAGGGTTGATGTATGGATAAATCCTTTTAAATACATTGACGGGAAGGGATACCAGCTCGTGCAGTCGATATTTGCCATCGGAAACGGCGGCTGGTTCGGAACAGGACTGACAAAGGGACTGCCGGGCTCAATCCCCGTTGTGACCAAGGACTTTATCTTTCCTGCGATATCGGAGGAGTTCGGCGGGCTGTTCGGAATCATCGTGATCATGGTGTGCCTTAACGTGTTCTTTGAGATTATCACGGTGCTCTCCGAGAATAAGGACAGCTTTAACAGGCAGCTTCTCGGCGGCTTTGGAATAATGTATATTTTTCAGTGCTTTTTAAATATTAGCGGAACGATAAACTGTATTCCGAGCACTGGAGTCACGCTTCCGTTTGTGAGCTACGGCGGCAGCTCGGTCATAAGCTCCATGATAATGATTGCCATTGTGCAGGGCGTGGCGGCAAAAAATACCGGGGAAAACACCGAGGAGCAGGCTGTTCGCTCGCCGAGAATGGTTGTGGGAAGCCTTATCCTCGTGCTGATAATAAGCGGATATTATATATATGAGCTCGCCTCGTTTGACGAGAGTATTCTTGACAGCACCTATAACAGGAGGCTTTCAAAGATGCAGGAGCAGACAATCCGCGGTTCAATCTATGCAGCTACAGGAGAGGAGCTTGCCGCGAGCGTTGTGTCCGTGTCAGGTGAGACTGAGAGAATATATACCTACGGGCGGCTGTTCTCACATGTAGTCGGTTACACCTACGGCGAGGGAGCAGGGCTTGAGGGTGTGCTAAACTATCAGCTTTCACGAAGCAGTGATACTTTTGATAACAAGCTGCATGCCGAGCTGACCAATCAGAAATACAGGGGCAATTCCGTCGTGACGACGCTCGACTACGATATGCAGACCGCCGCGTACGATGCGCTCGGAAACAATAAGGGTGCGGTCGTGGTCATGGACAGAAACGGCGCTATCCTCGCGATGGTGTCAAAGCCTGATTTCAACCCGAACACCTTTAAGACGGAGGGGACAGATGCAGGTGCGGACGCACCGCTGTTAAACAGGGCGGTGTCCGGACTGTACCCGCCGGGTTCTACCTTTAAGACGGTGACGCTTCTCGCATACTACAGGGAGCGCGGCGCCGATGAGAGGTTTAAGAATTTCGTGTATGAGTGCAGCGGAGTCTTTACCAAGGATAATATCTCCGTCGCCTGCGTCGGACACACAGCGCACGGCAGCGTGGACACCTACAGCGCGTTTGCACATTCCTGCAACGGAGCGTTCATAACGATGGGGCTTGACACGGATATAGACATAAGCATCAAAACGGCGGAGGAGCTTTTGTTCAATCAGGAGATCCACTACCATGACGGGCTTGGGCTTGGTACGGGCAAGTCGCAGTACACGCCTGATGAAACGTCACCTGACCGGGCGCTTGTGCAGACCAGCTTCGGTCAGGGTGCGACGCTCATAACGCCAATTCACAATGCACTAATAATGCAGGCGGTGGCAAACGGCGGCGTCTTGTATGAGCCGTACATCGTGAAGGAGATACTCACGCCTGATGGAAGAACGGAGTATTCATACGACGGCACGGACGGTGGTGAGTACTACGGTGAGGTTATGGACAGCGATGAGGCAAAGATGCTCTCGGAGCACTTAAAGCAGGTTATTGAGGTGGGCTTCCCGCATGTATTTTCAGAGGCTCCGTACGAGGCGGCGGGCAAATCGGGAACCGCGCAGTACGGCACGGAGGGGTATGAGCACTCGCTCTTTGTGGGCTACATGCCGTACGATGACCCCGAGATAATAGTCAGTGTCGTGCTCGAGAGCTTCAATGAAAACGGAACGCCGGACAGGTACGCCGTGAATGTGGCGAAGGATATTTTTGATGCATGGTATGATAAAAAACATTGATATTGTGTAAAAACTGGTTTATACTATATACAAGTCATATGTGACACACCATAATACAGGAGGGATTGCTGTGATACAGGCAACTAGCTGTGGCGGTGTGGTTATATTCAGAGGAAAGATACTTGTTCTGTACAAAAATTTTAAGAACAAGTACGAGGGCTGGGTGCTTCCGAAGGGAACTGTCGAGGAAGGCGAAGATTATAAAGAGACAGCACTTCGTGAAGTGAAGGAAGAAACAGGAGTATCAGCCCAGATTATCAAGTATGTAGGAAAGAGCCAGTACACATTTTCAGTGCCTTCAGATGTCGTGGACAAGGAAGTTCATTGGTATCTGATGATGGCAGACAGCTACTACAGTAAACCACAGAAAGAGGAGTTCTTTGAGGACTCCGGCTATTACAAGTTCCATGAAGCGTACCATCTTCTCAAGTTCTCGAATGAGAAACAGATATTGGAGAAGGCGTATGCCGAGTATCTCGAGCTCAGAAAAGCCAATCTGTGGGGAAATAAGAAGTATTATTAGTCATATTCGCCACTTATGATGAGCACAAAAAAGATCGCGCAGGAAATTCTGCGTGGTCTTTTTTGAATTTTAGAATTTGCTTCAATGAATTTTTTCTATTTGTGCAGGCATGAGAGTGGAGGATATAATAAAAAGACACCTTAATCGGTGCCTTTGATGTCATTGTCAGTTATTAATTCATTAAATATTTTCATTACATTTGACATACCTAGTTTTTTACCTTGTTGATTATAACGAATTTTCTTTCGAGCTTTTTTGTTTAATTCAGCCATTAAGTCAGCATCAATTGTAATAGGCAACGAAGTGTTCTTGTCAATATAAATATTATTTATGTACTTTTCGGTTATTGGAAACAAATTTTGTGGCAAAAACGCACATTCATCACCAAGTATATATCCGAAACTTATATTATCACACATTCCATATTTTTTCATTGATTTCTGGTATTCAGATTTGTACTTGCTGACCTTTGATGATACAGGTATTAGCCAATAAATATTGGTATCATCTTGAGAGAACTTAAATAAATAACAGCATGGTCTATTGTGCTCCTTGCCGTTGATTATATCTTTGTTTTCTAATAGCCCACAATCTTAAAAACGCTCATAAAAATCATCTTTGACAAAATAAAATTTTCCTTGTTCCATTTTCCCCCTATGTAAAAAATACCCTACTGAAAACAGTAGGGTAATGATTTGAACCCCAGCCTTTTATTAGCCGCATACTGGGTAGCGGAAATAATTTGAACCCGTACCTTCTTTTTATGGCTACTGATTTATACGGTCACAGTACATAATTTAATGGAAACCATTTCTGATTCTTCAATTATATTATACACAATTATAAAAAAAATAATAGTGGCAATCTTCCACAAAAAATATCATAATATATGTCAGTTTTTAACATACAAAAAAGCCGCAAATACCTGATTTACAAATATCTGCGGCTATATTGATTAGTGCGGATGGCGGGAGTCGAACCCGCACGATGTCACCATCGGCAGATTTTGAGTCTGCTGCGTCTGCCATTTCGCCACATCCGCGAACTAGTTCATAATAACAGATATCGGAGAAAAATGCAAATGTTTTTTTCAGTTGTGTGAAAAAAGATGCTGTGATACAATGAAAATAAGGTTATTGCCGTGGCAGGTGCAGGAAAATTTTATCAAAAGGGGTACAGCTATGCAGGACGATTACGGAAATAAGAATAATGATCACGCGTTTCTAGATTTTGGACCTGAACCGGTGGACAAGGAACTGTATGATGAGCTTGTCACGAAGGAACTCGAGTCCGCGAGGGAGATTGAAAAAAGCTCAAAGGAGCGTAAACATTCCGGCGGAAGGCGTGAAAAGCCCGGAAAGAAAACGGGAAAGGGAATAGGAATTTTGAAAAAAATCGGCTTGGCAGCAGGCGTACTGGTGTCGGGACTGATAGTGTATGCGGGCGCGAGCGCTTATATCGCGAATTATGACGGGAACAGCACAGCGCTAAACTATATAAAATACGGCGGCTATGCCAAGCAAAGTGCTTATTACAATACGTTTGAGGCATTTGACGATATTGAGATAGATGTCACAAACTGTGCCGTGGTCATTGACGACTCCTATGACGAGGATTTTCATATTTCATATCAGTTGCTTACACACATAGATGACGATGTGCGGTGCGAGGTCGTGCTGCGCGACGGAAAGTCGGTGCTTGTGCTGAACGCTGACAGCAGAGAGTGCGACAGGCCTGTATGGGATTTCTTAAAAATATCAGACGAGTATGAACAGGGCAAGTATCTGTACATAATGGTTCCGAAACGGGATTACGGCAGCTTCAGGATAAATACATCGGGCGAGTATGTCAGCATTTACGACATAGAAGGCCATATCTCGGGGATAGAGGTTGAGGCGGACGACTGCTACGGGAACATAGGTATTTATCACCTTGATGTCGATAATGTGTCAATAAAGGGAGACAACTCGATGGCGAACATGAGCGACTGTACGGTCGGAAGGGCATATATCAATATCGACAACGGGGATATCAGCATCTATACAAGCGATTTCAAGGAGCTGCTTGATATGGACTGCGCCAATTCGTATATCAGTCTGGGTGATGTGGCGGTCGGTGACGGCGGCAGCATGAGGGTAAGCAACACCAACCAGGAAATATATCTGTCACTTGCGGGTGATAAACAGGCGTATCACATAACTGCTGACTCGAACCGGAAGAAGATATACTGTCCATATTATGAGATATATGATAGGGACAGCTTTGAAGCAGGCGACGGTGACAGGCAGGTGGAGCTTCACAACAAAAACGAGTCTATATATGTATTCTTTGAGGCGGATTATTAATCCGCCTTTATTATGCATCGGGAGTCAATCTTCTATTTACTTTTTGGTGTTAGTGTCTTAAAATAGAATAGATGAAGTAGAAGTTATTGGTAGGGAGGCGGCTGCCGTGGAATGTCAGGAATTTAGAAAATCCATACCGGAATTTGTTGATATGAGCCTTAGATATGACAGGATGGCACAGTGCCTTTCACATGTAAAGGGCTGTCCATCGTGCAGGGACGAGCTTGAGATATATTTTATTGTAGAACGTGGCATCAAGGACAACGAGGCGTTTGACGGACCTTTTGTGCTTAAGAATATCGTGGATGAATGTTTTGCAAAGGCGCAGCACAAAATAAATATCGGGCGCAGACACAGAAGAATGGCTGAGATGCTTAGAATTTTTATATATATTGTTCTGCTTGTGGCGGTGATTGCGCTTGTGACGTACCTTTTATAGCAGGAGGAATTTTTTGATGAAGAAATTGGTTTTGATAGATGGGCACAGTATACTCAACCGTGCATTTTATGGGGTGCCGGAGCTGACTAACTCCGAGGGACTCCACACGAATGCAGTCTACGGTTTTTTGAATATCATGTTTAAGATACTTGACGAGGAGAATCCAGACTACCTCACGGTTGCGTTTGACCTGAGTGCGCCGACCTTCAGGCATAAGATGTACGATGCATACAAGGGCACGAGAAAGCCGATGCCGCATGAGCTTGTTGAGCAGGTTCCGCTTATCAAGGAGGCGCTCACCGCGATGAATGTGTGCGTCGTCACGAAGGAGGGCTACGAGGCGGACGATATTCTCGGAACGCTTGCAAAGAGGGCTGAGCGCGAGGGAATGGTGGTGTCCGTGGTGTCCGGCGACAGGGATCTTTTACAGCTTGCGACGGACAACATCAAAATTCGTATTCCAAAGACCAAGAAGGGAACCACGGAGATTGAGGACTATAATACGGCTCAGGTTGTCGAGACCTACGGGGTGACACCGGTTGAGTTCATTGACATGAAGGCTCTTATGGGCGATGCATCCGACAACATTCCGGGAGTTCCCGGAATAGGAGAAAAGACTGCTGGAGCAATCATCTCAAAATACCATTCCATAGAGAACGCCTACGAGCATGTTGAGGAGCTAACGCCGAACAAGGCAAAAAACAATCTCAAGGAGTATTATACACAGGCACAGCTTAGCAAGACACTTGCCACAATCAACATAGAGACACCGCTCGACTATTCGTTTGACAACGCAGGGCTTGGAGATATGTTCTCGAAGGAGGCATATCAGCTCTTTAAGAGACTTGAGTTCAAGTCCATTCTCTCACGCTTTGAGAAGAGTGCGGAGGCGTTAAACGACGATGAGCTTGAGAAAAATTTCAGAATTATAGATGACTTAAACGAGGCAGAGAGCTTTCTCACATCGTGTGAGGACTGTACGACAGCCGGAATATTTGCGGTGCCGGACAGAAACGGCAGACTTCTCGCCGTGGCATATGGCACGGACAACAAGGAGTTGACGGCGTATATACCTGTGGGCGGCTTTATGACGGCGGAATATATAACCGACAGAACACTTGCGCTCATAAAGAAGCTGCACGACAGCGGAAAGCATGTCTGCTTCATAAATCTCAAGGAGCAGCTTGAGATTCTGCCTATAGCTGAGGAGTGCGGCGTTGAGGACGCGGCGCTCATGGCGTATCTGCTTAACCCGCTTAAGGACACCTACCAGTATGAAGATATTGCGAGGGATTTCCTCGGAATGTTGGTAAAGTCGCGCGCGGACATTATGGGAAAGGCAGACTATGAGGGCTCGGACAAGGCATATGCGTGCGCCTGCTACAATGCGTACACGGCTGCGAGGTCGTACGGGGTGTTAAGGCAGAAGCTTGCGGACGAGAATATGTCGGAGCTGTATGAGAATATAGAGAAGCCTCTCGTGTATGCGCTCAAGGAGATGGAGAACAACGGCATACTCGTGGACAGGGAAGCGCTTATAGCATACGGTGATATGCTTAAGGAGAAGATTTCCGTTGTCGAGAAGGAAGTATACGAGCTTGCAGGGATGCAGTTTAACATAAATTCGCCCAAGCAGCTCGGCGAGGTGCTTTTCGGGCAGATGGGACTGCCGGGCGGCAAGAAAACCAAGACAGGCTATTCCACGTCGGCGGACGTGCTTGAGAAGATTGCACCTGAGCATCCGGTTGTCGGAAAAGTGCTTGAGTACAGACAGCTCACGAAGCTCAACTCAACCTATGCGGACGGACTTTTGCAGTATATCTCAGAGGACGGAAGGATACATGGAAAATTCAACCAGACGATAACGGCTACCGGAAGAATAAGCAGCACGGAGCCAAATTTGCAGAACATTCCGATAAGAATGGAGCTTGGAAGCAGGATAAGACAGGTATTTATCCCTAAGCCGGGCTTTGTGTTCCTCGACTCGGACTACTCGCAGATTGAGCTTAGGATACTTGCACATATGTCGGGCGATGAGAACCTTATCGCGGCATACAACAGCGATGAGGATATTCACAGGATAACGGCATCGCAGGTGTTCAACACACCTCTTGAGGAAGTGACCAAGACACAGCGAAGCAATGCGAAGGCGGTCAATTTCGGTATCGTCTATGGAATAAGCTCATTCGGACTCAGCCAGGATCTAAGTATATCGAGAAAGGAAGCCGCAAAATATATCGAGAAATATTTCGAGACTTATCCTAAGGTTCACGAGTTTTTGGACGGGCTTGTGGAGAGCGCGAAGAAGAATGGATACTCGGTTACGATGTTTAACAGGAGAAGACCGATACCGGAGCTTGCCAGCAGCAATTTTATGCAGAGAAGCTTCGGTGAGAGGGTTGCCATGAATGCGCCTATACAGGGAACGGCGGCTGATATCATCAAACTTGCCATGATCGGCGTTTACCATAAGCTGAAGGAGCTTGGGCTTAAATCAAAGCTCATTTTGCAGGTGCACGATGAGCTTCTTATAGAGACGGTAGCGGACGAGGTGGAGACTGTGAGAAATATACTCGACGAGCAGATGAAAAATGCAGCGCATTTGGCAGTAGCTCTCGTTGTTGACACAAACGAAGGCGCCAACTGGCTTGAAGCCCACTAGATTATTACTTTTTTGTAAGATTGGAGAACAGTATGAGGATTATCGGTGTCACCGGAGGAGTCGGTGCGGGAAAATCCACAGTGCTTAATATGCTTGAAGAGATGACAAGCTGTATCGTCATAAGAACAGATGAGGTCGCTAAGGAGACCACGGTACCCGGAGGCGAAGCATACGAGCAGATTGTGGAGCTTTTAGGAAAAGAGGTTCTTGCAGAGGACAAAAGCATAGACAGACGAAAGATGGCGGCACGCATTTTCTCCGATGAGAAGCTGTGCGCTAGGGTCAATGCGGTTATCCACCCGCTGACAAAAAAAGAGGTTGAAAGACGGCTTAAGAAAGCGGCGGAGGCAGGGATATACGATTACGCCTTTGTGGAGGCGGCACTTCTTATCGAGGCGGGATATGATGATATCTGTGAGGAGTTCTGGTATGTGTATGTTCCGGGTGAGGAGAGAATAAAAAGACTTATGGCTGACAGGGGCTACTCAAGGGAAAAGTGCATTTCCATAATGAGCAATCAACTATCGGATGAACAGTTCAGGAAATGTTGCAGGCATATCATAGATAATTCATATGATGGCGATACTACAAAAAAACAGCTTGAGAGATTACTTTTATCAGCTAAAAACAGGACAGGTGGGGAAGATAATGAATGAGACAGTATTTTGTCCGAATGATTTTGTGTTCGGACTAGACATTGGAACAAGGAATGTTGTCGGGACAGTCGGATATATGAAAAACGGACGTTTTCAGGCGGCAGCGATTGTTTCAAAGGAGCATGATACAAGAGCCATGCTTGACGGACAGATACATGATATCGGCAAGGTCGGAGACACAATAAGGCTGGTAAAGCATGAGCTTGAGAGCATGACGGGAAAGAAGCTCAAGGAGGTATGCATAGCGGCTGCCGGGCGAGTACTCAGGACTGTCATGGTGCATGAGGACGTGGAGTTCGAGGGCGAAGTGCGGGTAAATGCCGAGAATATTTATTCGCTTGAACTTATATCGGTTGAGAAGGCACATAAGGAACTTAATCTTAAAAATGAAAAATATAAGTTCTACTGCGTCGGCTATACTCCGGTCAGATACTATTTGAATGATTATGCGATCAACAATCTTGAGGGGCATAAGGCCGAGAAGATAGGGATAGACCTGTTGGCAACCTTCCTTCCTGAGGAGGTTGTCGACGGACTGTATGCCGCGGTTGACTACGCGGGACTTACGGTGGCAAACCTCACACTCGAGCCTATTGCGGCGATGAACGTAGCGATACCGGAGCAGTACAGGCTTCTGAACATTGCGCTTGTTGATGTTGGAGCGGGAACGTCGGATATATGTCTTACCAAGGATGGAAGCATTGTCGCATACGGAATGATACCGTCGGCGGGAGATGAGCTGACGGAGATAATAGCCAAGGAATATCTTGTGGATTTTGCGTGGGCGGAGAAGATTAAGCTTGCAGGCGGAAAAAAGAAGCCGATTACATACAAGGATATCATGGGAATAACACATAAGCTCACATCGTCTGATGTACAGAAGCTTATCGATGGACAGCTTACGAAGCTTGCAGACGACGTGGCTGACAAGATATGCGAGTTAAACGGAGACAAGCCGGTAAGCGCAGTGTTCGTGGTCGGCGGAGGCGGCAAGTTCCCGGGATTTACGGACAAGATTGCGGATAGGCTTAAGATAGCGAGGGAGAGAGTTGCGGTTCGTGGCGAGGAGGTACTCACGAGTATTGATTTCGTGACTACAACCGTAAAGAAGGATGCACTGCTGGTCACACCGATTGGAATATGTATCAATTATTATAATCAGAAGAACAATTTTATATTTGCTACGGTAAACGGTGAGAGGGTGAAGCTGTATGACAACAATCATCTCTCGATAGTAGACGCTGTTATGCAGTCGGGTATGCCAAACGAGAGCATATTCCCGAGACGTGGAAGCGAGCTCGTGTTCACGGTCAACGGTAAGTCAAGGCTTGTGAGAGGTTCGACGGGTGAGGCCGCCATGATTCTTCTCAATGGGCGTGAGAGCAGCATGAACGCGCGCATAGCACACAATGACCAGATTGAAATACGCGAGTCCACAGCCGGTGAGCCGGGACACATTACCGTGGGTGAACTCGACGAGTTCAAGAGCACGGTGAGCTTCATGGTCAACGACAAGCTTATCATATGTCCTAAGTTTGCGTATGTGGGAAATGAGCTGAAAGGACCCGATTACAGCGTACAGCCCGGCGATGATATCGTGATGGAGAACTATTATACGGTCAAGCAACTGTTTGATTTTATGGATATTGACACTGCTGACAAAAAGATAAGCGTGAATAATGAGCCGGCTGCAGATGATACGATAGTGTACGAGAATTTTAATGTGAAGTACTCCGAGTATGGAACGGAAGATTATGTCCCGAGTGCGGCGGACATAAACGATTCTGTAAGAGGCGCGCAGTCAGCAGTCGGTGAAACGAATGTACAGAGACCTGATGTAAATGGCGGTTCGGGTGAGACACAGAAAGATGACGGCAGGCAGAATTTGGAGCAGGCAGAGCCTGTTACCATATCTGTTCTGGTGAATGACACGCCTGTACAGATGAGCGGAAAGAGCAGTTATACATTTGTTGATATTTTTGATTTTTATCCATTTGACTTAAAGACGGCAGGGGGAACAGAGTTAGTTACAAGAGTGAATGGAGAGAAGGTGGCATTTACGTCACCGATTGCAGCAGGAGATAAAATAGAATTGTATTGGAGATAGCGGACAAATGTACAAAAAAGAAGAATTGCTTGAACTCGAAAAGAAATTCGCCGCGAGACATTTCCCGGCGGTAATACTTTTAATCATTTATCTTGTTGTTGAGGCGTTTCAGAGCTTTTCCATAGGTGCTCCGGCATTTATGAGGGCTGCCATTGTGTGTGTGGTGCTCGTGGCAGAGCAGGCGTTCAGACCGTCGGATTTCTTCAACAATACGAAGTTTATATTTGTTATGAAATATATTCAGCTTCTGATAATGTCGCTTTTTATCATGCATGATGGGGAAAGAAATTACGAGTATGTCATATATTTTCTTATCTATATGTGCATTGCGTTAGAGCTTGGAATATTCTTCGACCTGACCGAGAAGGGGGCGGTTGCGCTTCACGCGCTTGTTATGAACGTACCTATATTGCTTTCAGGGGCGGCATATGTGTTCTTAAACCGTTCACTGACCTATGCGATAACCTCGATCGTCGTGCTCGCCGCATTCATAATCGCGATGTATGCAACGCTTGTGCATATAGGCAGCCAGTATGAGCGCTTCGAGAATGCGGTGCTTGCCAAGGACAGAATGATAGACAAGGCAATGGACACCAACAATGAGATTATGGAGAAACAGGAAAAGCTCTATTATGTAAATGAGCAGCTTGGACTCAAGAGAATTGAACTTGATAGTGCCAACCGCAAGATAAATGCCAATAATATTGAGGTGCGTTTCCAGAATGAGATGCTTCACTATTTCACTGAGGCATTTGATATAGTGAAGATTAATGATTATTTTTCGAACAAACTTGTCAGCAGCATCGGAGTGAGGTGTGCGGGGATTCTTAAAATAAGAGATAACAGCGACAGAAGCATATTTGCTGATTATAAAAAGAGTAATCCTATCTATGACCTCGATTCGAAGTATAAGCTTTTTGGAGAAGTGAGTGAAGATACGGCACAACTCCTTCTGGATACATTTACGGCACAGGACTTTTTGAATAAAGTTTCTGACGGACATATCTATGTATGCGAGAATGTAAAACACACGGAATATGAATTTTTGAAAAATTATCATATTTTTTCGTTTGTTGCAAAGCTTCTGTTAGTTGACGGAAGGAATGCGGGCATATATATAATCTGCCACAATGAACCGGATTTCTTTTTACACAGGGAGACGTTCTTTGATAATATTTTAGCTGAGCTTCAGGTAGGACTTAATAACGCCTTCCTGTATTCCCAGTTTGAGAATTTCGCAAAGAGAGACGGCCTTACCGGATTGTACAACAGACGTATACTCAATAAATTTATGGAAAAATATAGACATGCTGATGCTGAACTCAGAAAGCAGACTTTGTTTGCGGCGATGTTCGATATCGACAATTTTAAGTCCATAAATGATAACTATGGGCATCTGTTTGGTGACGCTGTTATTGTTGCTGTTGCACAGACAATTCAGAACATAGCAGAGGTACATGGAGGAGTCAGCTACAGATATGGCGGCGAAGAGTTCGTGGTTATGTTCACGGACAAGAAGCTTGATGAAGTCATTGAGGTTGTGGAACAGGCTCACAAGGCGATAAGAGAACGGGAAATATCATTCGGAGGAAGTTCGGTACATATCAATACAAGTGCCGGAATCAGTGCATATCCTGAACTTTGCGATGAGCAGGCAACAATTATTGACAATGCGGATAAAGCAATGTATGTGTCAAAAACAACGGGCAAGGGCAAAATAACCATTGACGGACAGGGCGTCGGCGTATAACATAGAACGTATATTGCTTTGAACAGCAGCAAAGACGCTTAGAAATGGAGTAGTTAGATGAGAGTTATGAGCATTGCCAGCGGTAGCAGCGGCAACTGTATATATGTGGGTGATGATAACACGCATATTCTTATAGATACAGGTATCAGCAAAAAAAGAGTCGAGGAGGGGCTTAAGCTGTTGGATTTATCGCTTAAAGACCTTGACGGAATACTGGTAACACATGAACATTCCGATCATATTTCAGGGCTCGGGGTTGTGGAAAGAGGAAGTGCCACTCCGGTTTTTGCCACATGGGGAACACTTCAGGGAATTAAGAACACCAATCTGGGAAAAATGCCGGAGGGAATATTCAATACGGTTGAGTGCGACAGTGAATTTAATGTGGGAACCTTGAAGGTAAAGGCGATAGCAACTTCACACGATGCGTTGTGTCCATGTGCCTTCCGTATCGAGTCAGGGGACAAGACCTTCGGTCTGGTGACGGATTTAGGAGTGTACAATGATTACATAGTGGACAGCTTTTCGGGAGTCAACTGCATGGTGCTCGAGGCGAACCACGATATAAGAATGTTGGAGACGGGACCGTATCCGTATCCTCTCAAACAGAGAATTCTCGGGGAAAAGGGACATTTATCCAACGAGGCAGCGGGGCATCTTATAGACCGGCTGCTTGGAAATCAGGTTCAGGAGATACTCTTAGGGCATCTGAGCAAGGAAAATAATTACCCTGACCTTGCATATGAGACAGTTAAAACTGAGATTGATATGAGTCAGAGCGAATATCATGCCTCGGACTTCAAAATTGGAGTTGCGGGAAGGGACAAGCCGAGCCATATCATTACTCTTTAATAAATGCTGTATGTGATACACATGCATGTGTTACACATAGGGCGTAAAATAAACTTAAAACAGAAAGGGACAACACCATGAACAAGACAATTATTACCGTAGTAGGAAGGGACACTGTAGGAATCATAGCGAAGGTATGTACATATCTCGCAGAAAATGAAATTAATATTCTTGATATTTCACAGACGATTGTTCAGGAATATTTTAATATGATGATGATTGTTGATATGCATAATGCTAAGAAACCGTTTGCAGAGATTACAGATGATCTTGATAAGCTCGGAGAAGAGATTGGTGTTAAGATAAAGTGCCAGCATGAGGAGATTTTTACCAAGATGCACAGAATATAGGCGAATTTATCAGTTTGTAAAATGGCAGTAAATATTTCAGACCGCGAATAGGAGAAAGCTATGATAAACATTTTTGAGGTAAATGAGACTAACGAGATGATTGAACAGGAGAACCTTGATGTGCGTACCATCACACTCGGCATCAACCTGCTAGATTGTGCAGATGAGGATCTTTCTGTTACAAACGATAAGATATATAGGAAGATTACCACCGTGGCAAAGAATCTTGTGAAGGTAGGAAGGGAGATAGAGAGGGATTTCGGAATTCCGATAGTGAACAAGAGAATTTCAATAACTCCTATATCGCTTGTGGGCGCAGCCTGCTGTAAGACACCGGAGGACTATGTGACCATCGCAAAGACACTTGACAGGGCGGCACATGAGGTCGGCGTGAATTTTATCGGCGGCTACTCGGCTATAGTGAGCAAGGGAATGACAAAGAGCGATGAGCTTCTTATACGTTCCATTCCGCAGGCGCTTGCGTCGACCGAGCTCATATGCAGCTCCGTAAACGTGGGTTCAACCAAGACGGGTATCAACATGGACGCGGTGCGCCTGATGGGAGAGATTGTGAAGGAGACCGCTGAGGCTACAAAAGAGAGGGATTCACTTGGCTGTGCGAAGCTCGTTGTGCTGTGCAACGCACCTGATGACAACCCGTTCATGGCAGGAGCTTTCCACGGTGTGTCAGAGGACGACGCGATAATCAATGTCGGTGTCAGTGGACCGGGTGTTGTAAAGCATGTTCTCGAGCAGGTGAGAGGCGAGAGCTTCGAGGTTCTCTGCGAGACCATCAAAAAGACCGCATTCAAGATAACAAGAGTTGGCCAGCTTGTTGCACAGGAGGCGTCCAAACGCCTTGGAATACCTTTCGGTATCATTGACCTGTCACTCGCGCCTACACCGGCTATAGGTGACTCGGTTGCCGATATTTTGCAGGAGATAGGGCTTGAGAGAGCCGGAGCTCCGGGAACGACGGCTGCGCTTGCTCTTTTAAATGACCAGGTAAAGAAGGGCGGAGTCATGGCATCATCGTATGTCGGAGGCTTGAGTGGTGCGTTTATTCCTGTCAGCGAGGATCAGGGCATGATAGACTCAGTGCTCGCCGGAGCTCTTACAATAGAGAAGCTCGAGGCTATGACCTGCGTGTGTTCGGTAGGTCTTGACATGATAGCTGTGCCGGGCGACACCAAGCCTAGCACGATATCGGGAATAATAGCCGATGAGGCAGCTATAGGAATGGTCAACCAGAAGACGACGGCAGTGCGTATCATACCTGTCATCGGAAAGGGTGTGGGAGAGACTGTTGAGTTCGGTGGTCTGCTTGGCTATGCACCAATTATGCCGGTCAACTCATTTGACTGTTCGGCATTCGTGGGACGTGCGGGAAGAATACCGGCACCTATCCATAGCTTTAAGAACTGAGGTAAGATATGAATTCTAAGGAAATTGCAGAGATAAAAAAGACATTTAAAGAGGACAGAAGTTCAATCTCGCGCATCTGCGGATGCTATGTGGACGGCGAGAAGAACAAGGTGACGGAGTTTAAGGAGGCATTTCTTGCACTGCCCGAGGAGGATCTTTTTAAATATTTTTCAATATTTAAAAAGTGTTTGTCGGGAAGTCTCGGAAAAAATCTCCTCAACATGGAGTTCCCGCTTGAGGAGGAGCTCGAGGGTGAGAAGCATGCCCTTCTTATGAAGCTTCGCGAGACAGAGCTCAAGGACGATGAGGTTCTCCAAGCGTTCTATGACAGGGTTATAGAGAACTACGACACGGTGGACAACTACCTTATCCTTCTGATACATCAGGCGTATGATGTGCCGGGAAAGACCTCGGACAATATCGAGCTGGAGGACGCATCAGACGAGGTCTACTCGCATATTCTCTGCTGTATATGTCCGGTGTCGCTTACCAAGGCAGGGCTTTCCTACTTTGCATCCGAGGGATGTTTTAAAAACCGTGTGAGGGACTGGGTTGTAGATATGCCAAGCGTAGGTTTCCTCTTTCCTGCGTTCAATGACAGGAGCACGGACATACATAATCTTCTCTACTATACGGCGAAGCCTGACGAGCTGAGACTTGACTTTGCCGAGCCTGTTCTCGGGTGTAACATTCCGATGTCGGCGGGGAACCAGAGAGATACCTTCAACAGCGTGATAGAGGAGGCACTCGGTGAGGAGTGCGATTTTGATGTTGTAAAAAATATCCATGAGATAATTAATAACAAGATAGAGGAGACCAAGGAGGAGCCGGAACCTCTCGCACTCAACAAGCAGGAGGTCAAGCAGATACTCTCTGACAGCGGCGTTGAGAATGAACTGCTTGAGCGCTTCGACAAGTGCTATGATAGTCAGGCGGGCGAGCAGACGCCTCTACAGGCGACGAATATTGTAGAGACGAGAAAGTTCGAGATAAAGTCACCTGCTGTTGTAGTGAAAGTTAAGCCTGACAGAACGGATTTGGTCGACACAAGAATTATAGACGGAATACCGTACCTTACCATAAGAATCGAGGACATGGTTGAGGTGAACGGAATACCGGTCAATTTTCCGGGAGTAGAAAAAGGATAAATATTACAGAATATAAATATCCTGCCGTGGAACTCTAAGTAATGAAAAAACTTCTATTTTTTATGAAAGGGAGGTGCACAGCATGGATATGAACGGAATGCCAATGGAAGGGATGGTCGGAATAGGCGGCTATCCCTTTGGCTTTATGGAGGCGCTAGCGATGGACGCGCGTCTTATGACAGGCTACAATGGCCTGACGGAAGCGCAGAAGGAGGATCTGATATTCAGATACCGCGACGCTGAGACGGACGATGCGAGGCGTGAGCTGCTTGACATGCTCATGCCGGGGGATGATTAAGTCTCCGAACTCCGGCCCTGTACTCGTCGGGCA